>CAYFUV010000022.1:0-21820 GCA_964346435.1 uncultured Candidatus Bathyarchaeia archaeon
CCCATAATGGAAGAACTTATCTTGGAACACCGGGTAACTGGGTTCTTATAACTGGTTGGGACTCTATGATCAGGGCTGAAGTTGAGTGCCAACCCGTAGGTGGGATTGCATATAGTCCCGATAAACTTACCCTGCTTTCACCATTGCTAATGGTCACGGGCCTAATAGGCGCAATAGTCATCGGCTCATTCACAATTAAGAAACGAAGAAAGTAACTCGCGCGTGCTTACATCGGAATCAGTAATTTCTTCAAGCGAGAATGTGATAAGTTTTTTATTCAAATTATTAAAAAATACTTCTTGTATGGTTTCAACAGGCCATGCTTCTAATAACAGACTTAAAAGGGAGGTGGATATTGCTTGAAAAGTGGTATTGGCGCAGGAACTATTGCTGGAGTGATTGGAGGTATAGTAGGAATAGTTTTTGGAATCATTGGGAGTGATCTATTAAATCTATACACTCGTGCTCCAGGTTCCGCTACAACCATTTCTGCCACTATGATAGTTCTGGCTATTATCTGGGGCGCTATATTCGGCGTATTATATTCAAAGTTATATAGCGTAATTCCTAACAAGGGTGTTTCTAAGGGCATAACTTTTGGCTTGATGCTTTGGCTAATTGGTGTCGTAGTCAGTTCATATGTTGTTCTTATACAAAGGGAGGTTTCACTTGCGATTTCATTAATCTTCGTTGGATTCTTTATGGAAATCGCGTACGGTGCTGCTCTTGGGGCCCTATATAAAAAATAGCTTATCGCTTGCGATCGTGCACATTATTAAGAATTTCACAAAAAACAACTTGCGCGAACGTCCTCGATTGTAATCCATAAATCCTTTTTTTATTTCTTGATTTTTTAGCGTGAGCCCTACAATAGAGCGCGCGCTGTAAATACAGTTTTGTATGTTTGTAAAAACTTATAGTCTTTAAAATTGTTATATAATCCTTGGGTATGATTCTTGAAATGTTGCAAATGTGATGAACAGGCATCCTACCTCGTGCCTTATAAAAGGGTGAATGAGCATGAAAAATCTGCTGCGTTTTGTAAAGAACACTTCACTAAACTTGTAGAGGATAAGTCATTATAGAAATATTATGAAAAAATTTCTCACAATCAAATATTGATTAGCCGTCAGTCTTCGATATCTATTCAGGTGCTCTCGCTTAAAATTTTTATATTCTCCAAATGAAAAATTTGCATAGATAAAAAAATAAGGGATTAGATTTCTATAATTCTGCGCCACACTCATTGCAATATATGTGCGTTTCTTCTGCAAAGGCAGAGCAACAGAGGCACACTCTGTAGGGCGGATACTCGATAGCATAATACTCTGCGGGCTGAGGAACTTGATATTCCTCGGGAGGCGGTTGGTAGACGTATCTCAAAGGTGGCTTTTGAACCATATACTCCTCTGGAGGTGGCTGGTAATACACGTTGGGTGGTGACTCCTCGAAGTATTCAGTTGAAGGAAGCTGATATACGCATTCGACAGGAGGGTCTTGAAGCACGACTGTTCTTGGAGGAGGAATGTATACGTAGCTCTCAGGTGGCGGCTCGTAGATTATCTTTTTTGGAGGTTTATTTATATAGAAATAGCTCAAAAATCCTCACCATTGGAGATAATTAAAACTATGATGCCAAATATGAAGTTTTCTTATTAGTCAGTGCATGCTATAACATAAACTTTATTAATAATATGAAATGATTCTCATATTAAATATTGTTCATATAAGGTGCGATAATTGAAACACGGCACATCAGACTATTGCCATCTATTCTTTTCAACATTCTCTAACCCAACCCGACTAGGTATAGTTGAGCGATTGAGGGAAGGACCAAAAAACGTTACTCAGCTTTCCGAAGCGCTTAATCAGGAACAAAGCATGATCTCCCATAATCTAAAACCTTTGATTAGGTGTCGCTTTGTTTTAGTGGAGAGGAATTGGAGAGAGCATATCTACTCTTTAAATAAGGAGACGATGGAGCCATTATTCAAAATCATCGATAATCATGGAGAGAGATATTGTCCCAAAAACGGAAAATGTGAGGGTTGAAAGGTATTTTGAGCTTTAAACATTGTCCGGGCATAAAAAACATCATTGGACCCGTACAGATAATAATGAGAACTTGTCCTGCATGTGGTGAGGAAGTTGAATTTTTTAGCGATGAAAATGAAACTAGCTGTCAAAAATGTGGACGAACACTACATCAGGAGGCAACCTCTTCTTGCGTTAGTTGGTGCAAATATGCTGAAAAATGCATTGAGGATTTGGAAAAAAGAAAATTATTGCCGAATACCAGAGCCGAAGAATTAAAACGTTTAATCGAGATGAAGTAGGAGGCATAAGAAAAAATTTGAAATGGATAATGGGGAGCATGCCCAGCTTAAGGAGGTGAAGAGATGTCGCATAGTTCCAAGGAGTTGGATTCTAAAGACCTGACTTCAAAAGTATCGAGGTTAGCTGATTTAGTGGAATATCAAGACGATTCCATAGTGAGTAGGACTTTAGTTGATAGGGAAACCGGTACGGTTACACTATTTGCATTTGATGAGGGACAGGGATTAAGCGAGCATACTACCCCTTTTGATGCCTTAGTGCATCTTCTTGATGGTGAAGCAAAGATTACAATTTCTGGAAAAGATTATAGCATTAAGGAGGGTGAAATAATCATCATGCCAGCTAATGAGCCGCACGCGGTTCTGGCTGTAAAGAAGTTTAAGATGATGCTGACTATGGTAAGGTCTTAACCTATCTTATTAAGTTGGAGGAAAGTTAAATGGGAAAAAATCAGGACAAAGAGAAGAAAAAGGAATTAGTGAAAGAGATCATACTAAGCTTACATAAGGGTTTAACTGTTGAGGAAGCAAAAGATAGGATTGAAAGAGAGGTTGGAAGTATAACTTCCACTGAGATTGCAGAGATCGAACAATCACTCATAAAAGAGGGATTGTCTCTAAATGAGATTAAGAAATCTTGTAATGTTCATGCGCTTCTATTCGAAACATCTTTAGAAGAAAAAATCTCTGAGGAGGAGCCCCCTGATCATCCTGTACATCTCTTCAAGCTTGAGAACAGGGAAATTGAAAAGATTACCGATAGGATTAGGGAAATTATCAAAAATAAAGATCGATATGAGTTGATGCGATTAAAACAGGAAATAAAGAATCTGCTGATTCGGTTAAGAGATATCGACATTCATTATGCTCGAAAGGAACAGCTTCTATTTCCCTTCTTGGAAAAGTACGGCTTTCCCGGTCCTTCGAAAGTTATGTGGGGAATAGATAATGATATAAGAGACCTCCTAAAAATGAGTATTCTTAAAATTGAGGATGTAAATAACGAAACCGAATTGAATGAGTATATGGAAGAAAATCTGGATGCGCTAATCGATGATGTAGATGGCATGATCTTTAAAGAGGAGAACATCCTCTTCCCTACATCTATTGAAAAATTAAACAAAAAAGATTGGGTCGAAATAATGAAGGAAAGTGATGAGGTCGGTTATGCCTATATCGAGGGGCCAAAAAAGAAAGGCCGCCAGATTAAAGAGTCAGAGAAGGTTGATGTTGAAGAACAAAAAATTGAGGGTGGAAAGATTTCGCTTCCCACTGGCGAATTGCAGTTTGAGGAGTTGCTGCAGATATTGAATACGTTGCCCGTGGATATATCCTTTGTAGATAAGGATGATAGGGTTAAATATTTCTCGGATAATGAAGATAGAATTTTCGTAAGGACGAAATCAGTTATCGGTAGAAAAGTTCAAAATTGCCATCCCCCCCAAAGTGTCGATGTTGTGGAAAAAATTCTCAGATCGTTTAAAGAAGGCAAAAAGGATTCCGTGGATTTCTGGATCAATTTGAAGGGAAAATTCATTCACATAAGATTCTTTGCAATTAGGGATAAAACAGGAAAATATTTGGGGACAATGGAGGTCGTACAAGACGTAACCGAAATCAGAAAGCTAGAGGGAGAGAAGAGGCTGCTTGACGAAAGAGATTGATTTGAATAAGACGGTCTACTAATTGACTGAGGAGTATCCTGAAATAATAGATATCCTCAAGAACCTGAGATTCCTGGGTATCGGAAATCCTTTGATAAGAAATACTCTTGGCCGTCAAACCACCATACTGGAAGGTTGTGAAAAGCAGGGGAAGGGATTAGAAGAGGTTATCAATAAAATAAAAGAAAATGGATTTGCCCTAAAATCATAAAGCGTGCGCTATAGAATGGATAAAGAGAAGCAGATTATGAAAAATTCCGATAAAGGATCGTTGGACCTGAGATCTTTTTTTATTGGATTTCTCCTTTTAGCAATATTTGCGTTGGCGCTATCAAGGTTACCGATTAGTTGTTTGGCCACACAGCCCCATGACCTCAAAATTGAGGATATTTCTGATGAATCAATGGCAAGAATAAGAGTTGAGATCTGGCATGACGAGGCGAATATAACTGATTGCCCATGTACTAGCCATTATATCGACGCAGTAGAGGTCGACGTCAACGGCCAAATTGAACAATTTACGCTTAAAACAAAAGAACAGACTACGAACCCATTCTCGGTAGAATTAGAACTGGGAGAAATAAAAGAGACCTTAAACGTTAGAGCGAGGGCGCACTGCAACCATCAATACTGGAGTGATTGGTATGGACCTATCCAGATAGCAAAGCAAAGCATGCTCAGCGATCCGGTCGTATTAACGATTCCGGCATTTGTGGCATTAGTCTCTCTTATCTTTATAATGAAAAGGTTTAAGAAAGAAGAGACTTCTTCTGATTGATTTATGACGAGCATTTCCGTCAGGAGCCTCAATTAATCGAGTTGAAATTATTTTATCGCTGAGTTGTTTATTATGACCTATAAATTCATTGATGGCATAGAGAAAAGAGGAAAAAAGAAAAACTCGGCTGATCGTGGACTAATCTGCGCTGTAGGCATTTCATTACTGCTATTCCTAATAATATATGCGGGAGCATTCGCCATAGTTCAGGCTTCTGATGAAGCAAGCATTGTTGTCTACGGCAATATGGATTGCAAGAGTTGCTATGACTATATGATGGAATTTGAGGAATCGCTGAAGGAAATTGGGATAACAAGCCTAACGATCAAGGACATAGGTACCGATCCCATGGCTAAAGATGAACTAGGTGAACTTTATGATCGTTTGGAAGTTCCAATTTATATGGTATCTAACGTGGCCGTGGTTATCGATGACAGATTCGTTTTTGGAGAGTACGTTCCCGTTGAGATAATAATTGATTTCTTGGTAGAAGGCAGAGAAGGATACCAGAGTTTCGTTGTTTATAGAGATGAAACCCGCAAATCTTACATTATTATGGATGAAGATGGAGAAATTATTGAATGCCGCATCATTAACTCCATAGAAGAATGTTTTTCGAGTGCAAAACCCACAATAACGCCATTCCCGATATTACCGTTAATAGTCGTAAGCGGCCTTCTAGACGGAATCAATCCTTGTGCTTTCGCAGTTCTACTCTTCTTTTTGGCTTTTCTATTTGCGGTAATGAAGAACGCCCCTATGAGGGATATTAAAAATCGAATGATTAAGGTGGGGGCAGTTTATATCGCCGCCATTTATATCGGATATCTTTTAATCGGCGTGGGACTTCTTGGCGCGATATCTCTGTCGCCATTCCCCAATCTGATAGCGCTAATAGGTGCATTATTGGTCATCGTTCTCGGTATTATCAGCATAAAAGACTATTTCTATTATGGCCGAGGAATCAGCCTAAGAATCCCATATAGCCAATGGAAGACTATCGCCAAATTGATCCATAAAGCTACGATACCGTCCACTTTCTTAGTTGGATTATTGGTTGCTCTTGTTGAGTTCCCATGTACTGGGGGCATATACGTTGCCATATTGGGGATGCTTGCAGCTAAAGAGACCCAAATAAGAGCGATCACGTACTTGCTAATCTACAACCTAGCATTCGTTTTGCCACTCGTTCTGATACTTGCTTTTGCCTCTAATAGACAGCTAGTTGAGAAATTGAGAGGATGGCAAAAAGACAAAAAGAGGCATTTTAGGCTGCTTATGGGCCTGTTGATGATAGCCGTGGGCTTAGTGATAATATTTGGGTATTTGATATAACGCTCTGTAAAGATGCGCGCCATTTTAATCATATTGATCCTTCAATCCTCTTCAAAGTAGTGCGCTCTATGAATGAATATTATTGGTTATATTATTGGATAACGCGTTTCCTTTAGATTAATCAGATATGGAGAATTTTTATATAACGATTGGTACTGACAATTAAGCATAGTTAAAGGATATAGCCAATGTCTTAAGGAGTAAAGGCACTCGCGCTAAATGAATAATATAGCGCTTCAAAGAGGAAATTTATCTTGAATAAGAAATTTAGTTTTCTTATGGGTATTGTCCTAGCCACAATTTTAGCCATATCTATCGTTCCGAGTGCGTTTGCAGGAACTTGGATTTATTAAGATGATGGTACGGCTGAAAGTTTAAGAGCTCCTGTTGCTCCTGAAGTTCTTTTTGCAGTTAAGTTCACCCCGCCTTGTGGTGACGCTTATATTCTTACTACAAGATATTACATCGAATTCGATCTTACTGAATTCGATGTTCTCGTGTTAGATAGTGATGGAAGTACTATACTGTTTGGCCCTCTTGGAGTCGCCCCGACTTCTACTGGTTGGTTTGATGTCGACTTGTCCTCGTATGGTATACGCCCTTCAGGGGATTTCTATATTGCCTTCAATAGGACACAAGCGCTTACGCCATATCTCGGTTGTGATAATACCGCCCCGAATGGAAGATCTTATGTTGGCACGCCAGGTAGCTTGGCTCAAACATTTAATGAGAACTTTATGATCAGGGCTGAAGTTGGGTGCGTAGTCGGCGGGGTTGCTTATAGTCCCGATAAGCTCGGTTTGCTTTCACCGTTGTTAATCATTACGGGACTAATTGGGGCGATGGTTATCGGTTCATTCCTAGTTAAAAAAAGAAGAGCTTAACTCGCATGTGCCTAAATCGGAATCAGTAATTTCTTCTTTATTTTATAGCTTTCATGGCTCTGTACCGAATACATATATAGGACGCAAGCTCAATTGCCACAAAATCTGGGTTCAAATACAAAAATTAGGATATATGCGATATTTTTTTTGTAAACAATAATAATTAATACTATCTTTTCTCGTCATTAATGCAATTTTTCTCTTATTATGGCCACCAGATCATCTGGATCGAAAGGTTTTAGTAGATAACCATCAGCCCCCTCGTTTACCGCCTCTATAGCATTTTTTATTGTTGGATATCCTGTGATAATTATCTCAACTATTTTTGGGGCTTTATGTCTTAATTTCTTCAGAAGTTTAGTCCCCTCGATATCTGGTAAGCGAATATCGATTAAAGCCACGTCATATTGATCAAGACGAGCCCTTCCTAAAGCATGACCACCACTTTTGGATGTACTCACTTTAAATCCTTTAATCTCAAGCAAATGTGAAAGAGTCTTACTAATGTCCTCGTCGTCGTCGATCACTAAAATTGATGGTTTATCGGTACCGATCAATGCCTGTGAATTAAGCCACTCAATCAGCTTAGGGGCCATATCTCTCAGATATTCCACCTTATTCGATTGTTCATCAAGTAATATTTTGATTGCGTCCTTTGGTGGAATCGGATTGAATTGTAGCGGTCGCCTCTTTTCTTCTGATACGATCCCTTTCTCCTTAAGTTGTCTGAGAACTCTATATATCTCGCTTCTATGAACACCTATTTCTTTTGCTAACCTTGTAGACGATGTCTTCCCCAATCTTAATAAGTTGTAGTAGACTATAGCTTGAATTTCCGTGAGACCAAAACTGGAAAGCTCATTTATCATTTTATACGCATTTTTCATTGCTATCACAAATAATTCGTTATATTGGGCCTCACATGTTAACATCTATAGCTTATATTTTGAATAAAAATATTTTGTATCGAATTATTCTTGAAAATATGAAAATACATTTACATAAAGAAAAAGGCCTGAAGGTCCATAATTGCGCGCATGCTAAGATCAACAAAAACCAGTTCCAATTATACTTTTACGAAGCGTCGATCTTTGAAATTTAAAATATAAGGGAAGATAGATTCCTAATGAGGAATGATTATGGACGTAATGGATGCAATAAGGACTAGGAAGAGTGTACGTTCATATCTGGAGAAGCCAGTTGAAGATGAAAAGTTAAAAACCGTCTTGGAGGCAGGCAGACTAGCCCCATCGGCCTCAAATCGCCAAGAATGGAGATTTGTGATCGTTCGTGACCCTGAAACTAAAAAAAGACTTGTTGAAGCAGCTGGTGGACAAAGATTCATAGGAGAAGCGCCTATTATACTGGTCGCGTGTGCTGAAACCGACAACCACGTTATGACATGTGGGCAGCTTTGTTACCCGATCGATGTATCGATCGCGTTAGATCACATAATCTTGGCGGCTACTGAACTAGGTTTAGGTACTTGTTGGATTGGATTGTTTGACGAGAAAAAAGTTAAGGAGATACTCAGGATACCCCAAGAAATCCGGGTTGTGGCACTCACGCCGATAGGTTATCCATCAAACCCTTCGGCAGTAGAAAAGAATCGTTTCCCTCTTGATACGATAGTGAAGTATGAGTATTGGTAAGCACATATAGAAAAAAATGAGTTGGTCAGAAGCGTGCGCGCTGAAAAATGATTTTTGCGAAGAGGGGCTCGCGCTAAATTCAATAAAGTTAATGCATATGCGCGTGCTTGATTTCCATAATAGCTTTTTCTTTGAAGGTAATCTAAATGAGCGAAGAAGATGAGCTCAAAAAAGAAATCGAGAAGAGGAAAAAATCTAAAAGGAAAAAAAGAGGGCCTTATAGAAAAAGCTCTTTGGGCGGGAAGCAACAGAAATTCGAATAATATCAGACCCGACAGGTGGCACAACTAAAGGACCTGATAATATGCAATTGCATGAATCAAAAATAGCCGAACAAAGGAATCTGATCATAGCTATAATACTGACAGCATCTATTATGATCGTGGAAGCCGTGGGTGGGGTTATATCAAACAGCCTTGCGCTTCTAGGCGATGCATGGCACATGTTCGCAGATTTGATGGCTCTAGTCTTGTGCTATATTGCTGGCAGTATTTCAATCAAGCCCGCTACTTGGAATAGGACTTATGGCTATTATCGCGTCGAAATTCTGGCGGCATTCATCAATGGAGCCACTTTGGTCTTGGTCGCGATTTTTATTTTTTATGAGGCCTTTGAGCGCATACTGTTGACAGAAAGCGTCCATAGCATCCAGATGCTCATCGTTGCTGTTGTCGGCCTAGGCGCTAACTTGGTATCCATGACAGTAATGTCGCGTAGGATGCTAAGCTTGAATGTCAAAGCAGCCTTTCTTCATGTCCTGAGCGATGCTTTATCTTCTGTGGGCGTAATTATTGGCGCGATTCTGATTTATTTCACCGGATTGTTCATAATCGACTCAATTATAGGATTGATGATAGGCATCGTAATAATATATAGTACCAGCAAAATGCTTAGGACGGTGATTAATATTCTACTTGAAGGAACGCCTGAGCATATCGATCCAAAAAAAGTGATCGAGAAGCTAAAAAGCATCGAGGGCGTGATAAACATCCATGACCTTCATATTTGGAGCATCACTTCCTATGCTCATGTCTTGAGCGCGCACGTAGTGTTGGAAGATAGGACTCTAAAAGATGTTAACAATTTTTTGAATAAAGTTAAGATTATGCTCAAAGAAGAATTCGATATATCACACTCGACTTTACAACTGGAGAAAGAAGGTTATCGCGAAGTAGGCCAAATATGCACCATATGATGCGTTCAATTACACGACAATATGGTTGACGTGGTTCCATATTATGATTGGTGCCAAGCGCGCGCCAAACATATTGACGAATTTGTAAGTATCGAGCTTTATATAAGGAATATTGCATTCAATAATTGAAGCAAGCTAATAAGTGGCGAAATTTGAAATAAAATCTCTATAGAACCTATCGTAAGCCTTCTTTGGGATTGCTTTAGGCCTCCCGATTTGCAAAGCGCCCCAGTATATCCTCGCCATTTTCTCAACTAACTCAGCATTCTTAACGGCATATTCCATATTCCTCCCGCAAACCAATGCGCCGTGATTCGCTAATAGAACCGAATTGGTCTTGCCCAAAGCTTTGAGCATCCTTTTTCCAATTTCTTCCGTATGCGCAAGTCCAAACTCTGAAACATCGACCTCTCCGCCCAAAAAGACGATCATCTCCTCCATCAAGAGCGGAATCTTTCTTCTAACAATCGAAAGCATTGTTGCATAGGGCGAATGTGTATGGATAACACAATTAGCTCTCGAACGTGCTCTATATACTGCTACATGAAGTCGATATTCCGTCGAAGCGCGCTTCCCTTTACTTATTTGCGAACCATCGAATCCTAGATGTACAATATCCCTCTCAGTCATTGAATCATATCGGTTATAGGTCGGAGTTATGAATAATTCATCTTCATTTGGGATTCGCGTACTGACGTTACCTTCGCCAATTTCTACTAGCCCTCTTTTGAAAATTGCTTTAGCTCCCATTAGCACATCTTTTTTGCAGAGATCCTTGGTACCAGAACTTACGCTGCTCACAATATCAAGCCCTTTGGCATACAAGCTTTTGGGAAAAATTCTCTACCGTATAATAAATAATCGAGCTCACGATCTATAGGAAAAAAATTTTTTTTAGGAAATTGAGCACGCGCGCTATTCCCGATAGATGTAGTTTATAACGCCCCCCACGAGTATGAGTATAGAACTTGCAGTAACCATTTGAGCCCTCATATCCGAACCTGCCAGTAATCCCATGCTGAGTAAGATTGCTCCGATAACAATTCCCCTTACTCCTGCTTTTGCTAACATACGGTGCGATGTAAATCTAAAGCATTCAAAAGCCTCTATTGAACAAATTATGCCCACGATCAATACAATTATCAATGAAAACGCAATATTCGCATTCATCTTAAAAGGGTAGATTGTAGAGATTGGGATCATCATAATGAAGCTTATCAGGCTTATGACGCCGCCTATCAAGAAAAAGGCAGATGCCAAATCAAGAAGCCATTTCTTCCATAACGTTTCTCTTTTAGGCAAATTCTTTTCCTCCAAAATTATATTTTTTTAAATAGTAATTCCAGATAGATGGAACTATCTTACATGTAAAAGACTCGTCACTATATAAAATATTCCAACTAGCGATCGTAAGAAGAAAATATGCGTTATTATATCGGCTCTTGAAATATTTTTTACTCAGTCTTCTTTCCGCACTGACGGCAAAATTTCGCGCGGCTTGGAATTTTTGCTCCACAATTTGCACAATTGATCTCTTTTACTTCGGCGGGCACCGGTTCGCTAATTTCTGTGACTGGCTCTTCCATTATTTCTGGTTTTCTCTCCTCCATAACTTTTTCGGAACTCTTTAGAAGAACGAAATCCTCTACTGATTGAATATCTGACCATGGAACTTTTGTTTTCTCCCCAGTCTTTAGTTCAATTATCGCTTCAGTATCCTGTCCACCGCACGTCAGTCTTAAATCCTTGAGAACGCCAAGAAGCGTCCCTTTGTTATCGATAACTTGCTTTCCCATAAGATCCTTTACAGAAATTGATTGATTGTCCTTTGACATATTTAATTCGCTTCCTTATAATATATGTGAAAAATATAATTTAAAATATTTTCAAAAAAAGGCAAATGCTCCAAGCACCTCAAGTCTTTTATTCATGGGTTGAATGATTTTTCTGATCTGTATTTGAATTAGAAAGGAAGGTAATGTATATTGATCAAAATTATTGGTATTGTTGGAAGCCCTAGGGATGATGGAAATACGGAGCGCTTGGTTAATGAGGCTCTAAACGAAGCTAAAAAAGAAGGGGGAATTGAAATCGAACTGATTAAGCTGGCAGGGAAGACGATAAAACCTTGCGACGCTTGCCTATCCTGTAGAAAAACTGGAAAATGCCATATAAAGGATGATTTAGATCCCATTTTTCAAAAGATGATTGAAGCTGACGGAATTATTTTAGCTTCTCCCGTCTACTTTGGATCAGCAACTCCTGAGATTAAATCACTTATTGATCGTGCGGGGTACGTTTCAGCTCAATCAAACAAAAGATTGTTTGAAAATAAGGTTGGTGGACCGATCGTCGTTGCGAGAAGAGCTGGACACAATTTTACATTCGCTCAATTATTGTTTTTCTTCCTACATCAGGGAATGATCGTTCCAGGATCGACGTACTGGAACATTGCATTTGGCCGAGAAAAAGGGGAAGTTGAAAAAGATGAAGAGGGAATAAGAACTGCTAGAAACTTCAGTAAAAAGATGGTATGGGTTCTAAAGAGGATAAAAGATACGAAATCCTAAGCTAATTCTATGCTGTATATTTTATACTGGACTTTTGTTGGACTTTTTCTGCAGTGGGTGCTATTGACGGCAATGGAGGCGGAATTCCCAAAGTTTTAGATAATAATATCGCATCTGCCATGCCCGCATTGGAGATAGCTTGAATGAGCATAGTCGGAGGCTTTTTTTGTTTCTTATGCTCCTCCAATATCTTACTTATCTCCTTGCTTTCCCCTGTAGCCTGAGTCTTCCCTTTTATACTGATCTGAGCTATCGATGGAGTAAAATTAATAGTAAATACGAAAGGTGCTTCTAAAGTAACACCTGATTTCTTTTCTATTCCCAATATATTTACGTTTATTGATATTTGTAATTGTGTCGGAATGGGCGTATCTGGCTGCCAAAATCTTTCTCCAGATAACTGGGTTACTTGCACTTTGATATTTATCTTAGACAAGCATTCAACTCCTTTTTATGCGCAATTGCTAAACCAAATTATACGCTAGGCTTTATATCCTGTATTGCGACCAATTCCAAAGATCTCTATCTTTTATAAAAATATTGATATTTTAATATTTAACATAGGCTATCTAAAATATTGAATATTACTACTGGCAACTCGGCGAACACTATTTTATATCATTTTCTACAGGAATCTTTGATTCGCAAGGTACTCCTGTCTGACACAATCCACAGGAATAAATCTCTAAACCAAAATTGGATTTTATATATTGTTTGGTTCTCTGAAGATATTTCTCACATTTAGCTTTATTATGACCTTTCTCCGTGATTGCTGCGGTTGGACATCTGTGGATACATTTTCCGCATACTTGCTTTGAAAAGAAGAGACAGTAAGCGTGAAAATCTTTATATGACCTCTTTGTAGGTAAAATTTTCATATTAGCGATGACGGATCCACAACGCATAGCCTTGCCTGAAGGAGTTATTAGAGCATCACAGAGACCAAATGTTCCTAAGCCTGAAACATAGGCCGCATGTCTTTCTGACCAAGGAGAGGAAAATCCATAGTGGTTAGACTTCTTCCACTTCCAAAAGGGAGAGAGAACAGGGGCTACTGCCTCATAACCAAGATCTTTAATAGTTTTTATCATGCACCTTCTAAGTTTGTCATTTGCCTCCTCGCCGTAAACACGCACTCTGGCCCACCTCTCTGATGGATAAACAGTTCTTTTTTTGTTATCGGACTTAACTTTATTTGCAAGAGGTAAAATCCAGCTGATGATGGTCAGCTGATCTGGTCTGACTTTCAACTCAGGAAAAGTTCTGGAGAATATTTCTATAGGTTCCCAATAGAAAGATCCGATGTCTTTCTTAAAGAATTTATAAAGAGGATCATCGCCACTTGAGAATCCTATTAGAGGATCTCCAAAAGCCTTCTCGCTTTCCTTATTCTTCAATGAGTTCGATGGTGAACTGTTTATATAACGCTTAATTGTTACTTCGAGACTAGCTGCAAGATCCATGAAATAAGTACTTTTTCAAAAGGTTAGATAAATATTTACACTCGCTGTGCATACCACACTCCTTGGATATCTGGCTAATATTTCCTCTAATTGAACAATGGTGCAGTGATTCATGCATTATCGGGCGCGACAGCTTATTCTAATGTGGTTTTTATATGCTAATAAATAAATCTTCAAATATTAGTCGAGACAATTCTTAAGGATAAAACTAATGGAGGACAATTCGATTGCTATTCGAAATTAGGTGGCATGGAAGGGGCGGGCAAGGAGTAGTTACTGCTAGTCGGCTCTTGGCCGAAGCAGCGATGTTTGAAGGAAAACATGTCCAAGCATTTCCTGAATTTGGCCCTGAAAGAACAGGTGCTCCAATTCGTGGATTTACAAGGATTAGCGATGAAAAGATTCGCGTACACAGTCAAATATATGATCCGAATATGGTCGTGGTTCTAGATCCGACACTTCTGGAATCAATCAATGTAGCGGACGGTCTGATAAAAGGTGGAAAAATCGTTGTTAATACTGGAATGGCGCCCCAAGACTTATTGAAGAAATTGAAAATAGACGATGCAAAGGCATACACTGTTGATGCCACTAGGATTGCTCTGGACGTCCTAGGAAGACCTATAACCAATACGGCCATGCTGGGAGCAGTAGTTAAAGCTGAGCCAATGATTGAATTGAATTCTATTATCGAATCTGTTTCTAAGCGTTTCCATGGGGCTATTGGTGAGAAGAACGTTCAGGCAATAAAAAGGGCATATGAAGAGGTAACTGAGTGATGAGTCAAGCTAAAAAATTACCAAATTGGAAGGATGTCCCATTGGCGGGTAATATCTACACACCTGGTGATCCCCAATATAAAACAGGTGATTGGAGAACTTTCAAACCTGTGATAGACCACGAAAAATGCACAAAATGTCTAATCTGTTGGATCAATTGCCCTGAGCCTTGTATACTGAGGAAAGAAGACGGGAGCATAGATGTTAATTATGATCAATGTAAAGGATGCGGCATATGTGCAGCTGAATGTCCTGTGAAGTGCATAAAGATGGTGAAAGGGTGAAAGGTAAATGAGTAAGGTAGTTGGTTTAAATGGAGACGAAGCTGTTGCCTTTGCAGCCAAACATAGCTGTGTAGACGTGGTAGCAGCCTACCCGATAACACCACAGACTATAATTGTTGAAAAATTTAATGAATTCGTCGCAGACGGCGAGGTTCATACAGAATTTGTCTGCGTTGAATCTGAACACTCTGCAATGTCAGCATGCGTAGGTGCGAGTTTAACTGGAGCAAGGGTCTACACAGCGACTGCAAGTCAGGGCTTAGCTTTGATGCACGAAATCTTATACATAGCCTCTAGCATGCGATGCCCAATAGTGATGGGTATAGCGAATAGGACACTCTCGGCTCCGATAAATATCTATGCAGACCATTCGGACATGATGGGGTCACGAGACTGTGGCTGGATTCAAATATTCACAGAGGATGCGCAAGAGGCGTACGATTGGACAATTCAAGCTTTTAGAATAGCAGAAGATCGAGAGGTCTTACTTCCAGTTGCCGTCAATCTTGACGGATTTACAATAAGCCACTCAACCCAGGATGTTAATATTTTAGATGATAGGGAAGTTTCGAAGATAGTCCCGCCAAAGAAGCTCGAATACATCCTCGATCCAGATAAACCAATAACTATGGGAGCTGGAAATAACCCAGATTATTATTACGAATTAAAAATGCAACAAGTTGAAGCCATGAGAAACGTTCCAAAAGTTACAGAGAAGGTGAATAAAGAATTCAAGGATTTGACTGGAAGAGAATACGGTATAATCGAAACCTATGGAATGGATGATGCGGAAATTGGAGTCATGGCTCTAGGTAGCACAACGGGAACAGCGATCTTGATATCCGAGGAACTGAGGAATGAAGGGAAGAAGGTTGGCGTAATTAAACCTTGGCTATATAGGCCTTTCCCATCTGATGAGATTATGTCCGCTATAAAGAATCTGGATGTTTTGGCGATAATCGATAGGGCTTTGAGTTTTGGCGCACCTTTTGGACCTTTATGTAGCGACGTTAAATCACTTTTACAGACTAAGGATATGGATTTGAAGATCATTAATGTAATAACAGGCTTAGGAGGCAGGGATATTACGCCGCAGTTCATGAAAGACATATTCATGGAAGGACTTGATATTCAAAAGAAAGGAGAGGTCACCGAACCGATAAAATATTTGGGAGTTAGGAGTTGAAAAAAATGGTGGCGTTAAAAGAACTTTCGGTTGAAGAACTGTATATCCCAGGTCATCGCCTATGCTCTGGTTGTGGCCCATCTATCGCTATTCGAATGATGATGAAGGCGGCAGGTAAAAATACAATAGTCACTACGGCGACCGGATGTATGGAAGTTGGCACTACATATTATCCATACACATCATGGTTAGTCCCTTGGGTTCATTCAGCATTTGAAAATGCTGCTGCTACAGCTAGCGGTATTGAAGCCGCCTACAAAGCTATGGGAAGAAGGAGTTCAAAGCCTAGGAAAGTGAATATTATAGCTCTGGCAGGAGACGGGGGGACTTTCGATATTGGCATTCAGGCCTTATCCGGGGCTCTGGAGAGGGGTCACGATTTCTTGTACATGTGTTATGATAATGAGGCCTATATGAATACGGGAATCCAGAGATCTGGTGCAACTCCACACGGCGCATCGACCACAACTTCATGGGGTGGAAAGAAAATTCCAGGAAAACCTGAATGGAAAAAGGATTTGATAGGAATAAGCATCGCACACGGAATAGAATATGCAGCGACAACATCCATCGCTTATTGGAATGACTTTATAACTAAGGTCAAGAAAGCCCTGGACGTAGATGGGCCAGCGGTGATCCATAACTTGGCTCCATGTCCACGTGGATGGCGATATAAGGACGAGGATACATTGAAGATAGCGAGATTGGCAACCCAAACCAGACATTTCCCGATCTATGAGTATGAAAATGGGAAATACAAAATTAATATCAAGATTCCAAACCCCATTCCTATAAAGGAATTTCTCAAAGCTCAAGGAAGATTTGCTCACTTATTCAAACCAGAATTCACAGGAGAGATCGATAGAATTCAGGAACGGATAGATGAGAACTGGGAGAGATTGGAGAGATTAAGCACGGGATAAGGGACTGAAGAAAAGAGAAGACCAACTAAATGATGCGAAAACTTTCCTCAATTTTTTTATTGTTGTTTGTATTCTATGTGGCATTTTACCCCTCCTTGGTCAATGGTACTATCGATATAAACTTGACTTTTACGCCAACTCCAGGAACGAATGAATTCTTTCTTATTTTTGACGAAATAAAAGTCCACAGAGCACGCGTTAGTAATGAATCTGGATGGTTCTTAATCATTTTCGATAAAAATCCAATAAATATCGCAAATTCAGAAAATTTCACATATTCGATCGCGGAGAATTCCGAATTACCGGTTGGAAGGTACGATCAAATCTCGATTGGTATTATTGGTGCCACGTTAGAAACTGACGGAATTACTGATGAATTAGGAGTCACAATGAAGGAGATCTCAATTCAAAAGGAATTTTTGGTTAGGAGAGATTCTCCAAAAGATTTAACACTGATTTTCGAAATAGATATGCAAACAACAATTCTATTGAAAAGACTCGTTTATGAAGCTACGATGTTAGGATAATGGACAGGTGTGTTTAGAGTGTGTATTCTTGGAAAAGATGAATTGCGAACTTTAATAGAAAATTTCAAATGCGTATATCCATATGATGAGAGGTTGCTGGATGGTGATGGCTACATCCTCACAGTCAAGGAGGAGACCGTTCTTCAATATCTAGAGCATATTAATCTAATTTCCAATGAGATAGTCTTTACCCCGCTTTCATATGTTGCCCATTTGACTGCTAAAAGCAAATATGGAAGGATGGGATTATCGTTCTTAAATGCCGCAAAAGTGCACAGCGGTTTCATAGGTAGGCTGGCTTTAGAATTAGTTAATCTCAGCAACAACAGAAATCCGATAACGATCAAAAAAGGAGACCCTTTTATGCATTTAGAATTCATCACTCGTGAAGGAGAACCGGCTCCTTATGATGGCCCTTATCAATTTCAATTTATGAGTGATGAAGAAGTGGAAATCTACAAGCCAATCGTGTTCGAAACTTTCAAAGGCATATACGATGAGAATGAATTAATAGATATGATTAAGTCTAGAGTGCAGATCTAAATCAATATTTTCTAAAACAATTTTTAGATTAAACTTCTTCTTGAAGATACTTATTTTCTAATTTAGCGCACGCTAATGCAAGCGAAAGAAAAGAAACCAATACCGGAACGACTACTACCATAAGAATTGGCTTAGGATAAGGAATCAACGGCATGAACGGTATAAGAAAAAGAAGGGACTGGCTAGACCGAATGACGGAGCGCAGCGCGCGCGCTAGTACGTTAAAATTATGGCCATATTTCTCACAATTCTTGCAAATCAAACCGGTCTCCCTTATAGTCGCCAGCGGCATCTTTCCAGATGATATTTTACTTCCACGTTGCTCCTGTTATGTGGCTTAGCCTAGGAATAAACATCGGGACTTTTCGTTTGTAATTCAGATATTCTTCTCCAAATTTCCGCTCCATAACCAACTCTTCCTTCTTTGCCAATCGGTAATAGGTTGCGATCAATATAGGAAACATCAGCAACGTTATGATTGTGGGCCACTGGACTAGCAGCCCTACCATAGCCAATATGATTCCAAGGTATTGAGGGTGACGCACTAGCCCATATATACCAACACTGACCATTTCCTTTGAACTATGCACAAGCTTCCAACCACGCCAAATCAAGGTAAGACCCGCTAATATGAGTGCACTACTCACAACCATCACCAAAATCCACCCCAACTGCAGACTTGCTATACCCAACATTAACAACGTTGTGGCAAGCAGATGTCCCTCGATGTGTCCAAACGATAATGGAATCCCGAAAAATGAAGAGAGGATATAGATTGTGAGGGGAAATCCATACATCTCTGCAAAAAGAGCCACCAAGAAAGCTTCTAGAATTCCGAGCGAACGCCAGTTACGTCTCTTCAGAGGCCTGAGGTATCCAACAGTAAAGAAGGAGAAGAGACCGATGCTTAAGGTGACACCTATCCAATTACCATACGCATACATTTCCAATAATACACACCATCCCCGTAACCTATTCAATACTTCCCATGAAACTTTGAGTTAGTGCAAGTTCTAACTCTAATCCGAACCGACAGTAACTATACCGCGTCTATTGATAAGATTACTTGTTTACATTCGTAAACCAAATCTTCTCCAGGCTTTACATTTGAAAAGGTTTATTTTAAACGGTGAAGATGATTTGATTGATTAAAATGCCTCTTAAGCTTGATTCTTTGGATATAGCTATCCTGAGAGCCCTATCTGTAGATGGAAGGAAATCGTATAGGCAAGTGGCCCAGATCGTCAAGGCTAGTACCCCAACGGTTCAAGCCCGTTATGAGAGGATGGTGCAGTCCGGGCTGATATCTAGGATTGCTCCAATTTATAATGTGGACAAATTGGATAAGGGGATTGGTGCGCTGCTCTGGCTTAAAGTTGAGGCGCCCAAGGTACTCGATGTAGCGTCTGAGATCGCTAAGCTTGAAGAAGTTAAGGGCGTATTCGCCACGACAGGTGAAGGTAATTTACTTATAAAGATCTTTGAGACCAGCTATGACAAAATTCAATCCATTTCCAATAGGATCGCAGTTTTAGAAGGTGTTCACTTATTATCAACTCAAATGATAACTAAGACTCTTAAGGACGAGCAGGGAATAGTTATTGAACCTGAAATCGAGGTATTATTGAAGTGCGACCATTGTAAAGGCATGGTAAAAGGAGACCCCTTAACCCTCAAAGTATTAGATGGAGAAAGATTTTTCTGCTGTAAAACATGCCTAACAGCCTATAAAGAAAAATATAGATCCAGAATATGAGTTTACTAAAGCCAACTAACAGTTTTAAGTTGTGATGTTCGCCTCAGTCATACCAGCTATATTCTACTTCGTAGGCTATTCTATGAATGATGACAGATTGATTCTGAGGCAGAAGAGGGAAGGAGGGGGAGATGCCCCCATCCTGATAGGCTTTGCCTCCATGGCTACATAGCGCGCGCGCTAAATGGAACGTGCGTGCTTAGGTATCTTCTTTTCGAGTTCGTTCTAAAAATATTTCAGCATCAAAAAATGCTTGTGAAATGCCCAATACGTTCCTAATCCTGGTTTTAATGAATTCTTCCTTCACTTTCGGAAGGCGATCTTTTATCGAAACTCCTCTTTTGCCTTGCTCGTAGAAGTCTCTTAAAACATTCAAATACGCAGTCAAATCATCGACATTTGGCTCGTTTTCAGTTATGTATTTATGGTTAAGTTCGGCGAATAATCCTTCGGCTGCCTTGAAATCCTTTTCTTCCAATGATTTGAAGAATTTAAACGCGTCTTTCCTTACGGATCCCCAGATCATAATTTCAATCCATCTAATTCTGCGAATTTATTATCCCTTAAGCGCGTGCGCTTCAAGCATTGCATTTCAAAAATGATTTGAGGACTAGAATAAAAGCATAGGAGAATATCCTTGCTTATGGGAGAGATAGGTAAAATTGAATGCAAAATAGCGCGCGCACTAACATTTCTGTACTATGTTTTTAAGAATTAAAGAATATTGATTTTAATAATGGTCGAATAATTAGAATAAAGCAGTAGTGTCATTCTAATGGCGGGAGAACAGAAAACTAAATTTGGGCGAACTACGTTAGCGATAATTGGTATAGCCACAGTTTTTTCAGCCACATTTATTATTTTCCAAGGCTTTCCTTTTAGAATTCGTTTTATTCTTCTAATACTGTATATAATCACTATGATTGTCGCGGTCGTTTTTGGATATATAATACCATGGCGTAGGGAGAAGGAATTTGAACCAAAAGTAGCTCGTAATAAAAGGACGGGAACTAAGCCCTTCTCTTCTTGATCGCGAATGAGCCGATAACTATTGCACTAATTAAGCCCGTAATGATTAATAACGGCGATAATAAGCCGAGCTTATCGGGACTATAGACGACGCCGCCGACTGGGCACTCAACCTCAGCCCTGATCATCCAATTCCAACTTACCAACTGCCCTCCATCGCAAAAATTATACAAGTCCTCAGATCGCCCAGCATCTGGAGGAGTCATATCCCTACCGATCCAAGGTTGGAATTTTGTCATATATTCTATACTTACATAGAAGTCCCCTGACACAATAATGTTGTAAGGAGTCAGGTCAACTGTAAAAAACGCATCCTTCGCAGTCGGGGTAACCGTAATAGCTGGTGTCAACAGTTCCGTACAATGATCACTCCCAACAATATGAACTTTAAAAGAAGTCAAGGTAGCTGCGGAGTCTATGAAGTATTTAACTGCTTTTAGTCGAGCTTGAGACCAACCATCGGGCGCGCGCGCGCGCGCTATAGCTATGATTCTTGAAGGGACTAACATTGATGATAGACTTGGTAGTTTGGCAGAAGCCGAAGTACATGAAAGAGTTACGAATATAATCAAAAACACAAAAAATCTAGTATTATTTGACTTCCCTATTCGAGATATTGATAGATTGAATACCTTTTTCGATGCTGCTGAAGATAACAGGAGAAATCTAGTTACTAGCATGAAACAAGCATATCTGATAGAATTGCTGAGTAAAAAAGATAGAAATCTAACA
Organism: uncultured Candidatus Bathyarchaeia archaeon; assembly: GCA_964346435.1. GTDB lineage: Archaea > Thermoproteota > Bathyarchaeia > 40CM-2-53-6 > RBG-13-38-9 > JAOZGV01. The sequence goes on from CAYFUV010000022.1 coordinate 21,637, forward strand.
CTTCCGCCGATAGAAGCTGTTGATATTTTTTTAGATAGAGCCAGATGGGGAAAGTATGAAAGACAAGATTATAGAAAATGGCAAATGCCATATTTGGATTATGACAACACTGTAAAAGCCGATGATATTGGAAGGCAACAGAGTAAATATATGCTCTATATGGATTTTTTTGGTTTGACTGAAT
>CAYFUV010000023.1:0-3694 GCA_964346435.1 uncultured Candidatus Bathyarchaeia archaeon
TAGCATCGTCATCATCATCATCATCCTCGTCGCTGGCAAGAAGGAGTGAGGTAGGGTCTCGATCAAATCGCCAGAATTTAATGCAAGAGATCTTCTGGTCTTTATGAAAGGCAAAAGCGAGGACCCAGTGCATGGCAGTACCACCACTACCGCCTTCTCCTACGGCTTCTTCATGTCTATCGAGTGTAAATATACCACCGAACTTTGGCAGCAGCATCGACCTTGACCCTTGCGGTTTAGGATCGCGAGGGCCACTGGCAGCAGCTACTACTGCCGAGGCAGCCCCATTATCATGAGTATCGCGTTCGGCCTTTTTTTGGGCTTTTTAGGAATCATGAATAATGTGCAGTCATCCTACAATCAAGTCAGAGAGTATATTCTGTACTTGGAACGAATCGAACTAATTAGTTACGATAGGGGGGAAGAGTCTACAGAACTACAATGAAAGGGATACGGGTCCTGGAACTGTATAACGAAATTAATGAACTTGCATCTTTACATAGAGTTGGAGATATCAGATCATTATCATAGTTAACTCGTATTTTAGGACAGGAGGCATACCGAAATATCCTTCTTTCGTTTGGCGCGCGCATTAACAAGCTTGATTCATTATAATCTACTGCCTATCCAACTCGATTCAGATATCACAGTAAGCATTAAGGGCATTCGTACCTGAAAGATTTAAATGTCATGATTCATCATAAAACTGAATATTGTTAAAGATTTTAAATGCGAATCCTGGATTGGGCGCGCCTCTAAACGAACAAGAGACTAGAGATTTCTTAACGGCCGGTAAATTAAACGTGCACCTAGGAACAGTAGATGAAAAGGGCGATGCAAATATTCATCCTGCGTGGTACTTTTATGATGCCTCGAACGACAAGATATTCGTCGAAACATCAAAACAGTCTAAGAAAACATACAACCTCAGAAGGAAAGAGAATGTTTACTTTTGCATCGACGACCCAAACTTTCCATATAAAGGAGTACGAGGTAAGGGAAGTGTAAAGATTCATGAAGACATCAACTTTAATGTTCCTATTGCAGAGAAGATAATGTTCAAGTACTTGGGAAATATAGAACATCCGATGGCTCAGGCGCTTTTAGACATGCAGAAGAAAGGCCAATCGGTTATTTTAGAAATTAGTCCAAAATATTTCTCAACTTGGGATGATAGTAAACAGTAAACGGATCAGATAAAATCAAAGATGTATGTTGTGCGCGCGCGGAGAATCATCCATCATATAGGGCCATCTAGTCTACATGAAGTTCAAGATTCTAAGAAACCAGTTTTGCGAGCGCAATTTAATTGATACGCATGGAACTATTGTCCGAAGTTCCTGCGTGCAAAAATTATCATATGTGATATTTGAAAAAATAACTTAAAATTTCAGTCTCGTGCTTCCTAAGAATAATGATTGTTTCACTATTTTCAATTTAGAATAAAAAATAACGGTTGAGATTTATATCACTACTGCACTTTTAATTCCTTGAAATCAGAAGGTGGTGCATTCATCTCTAGATATTCCTTCATTCTTAACTCAATATCTAAAAGAACATTATAAAACACATAGAACTTGGAACCTCGGAATACCATATTCAGAAGCTACCAAAATAAAGATATCTGAAACTTGTAAAAAGTCGGACGTCGGTAAGTGGAATACTAGGAAAAAGAAGGAGAACTAGATAGAAGGACTTTTCCTCTTACTTCCATTCCCATACTTTAACAGAGCAGTTCCCTTCTTGGTCCTCCTCATATTCACAAACACCTACCACATTGTTAAGGGATGATAATTTTCCTCCGCTTCTTGGAGTCGTACGATAAAACACTGATCCATGGAATCTCACTTTTCCTGGACTTGTAAATCTTCCTATCACCTGAACTGTATAAGTCGCCATTCCCTGTCCATCTTTGGTTGTTGCCACTCCTTGTGCTTCTCCATACAATACCCCTTGTGCTTCTGTTCCTTCTCTCATAACACCCCAGTACGTTCCTATATCTGTGACGTCTTGTCCCACCCACTTACCATTCATTGTAAAGGAACTTTCTATCTTGGGGCCTTTGACACTTACAACTCTTCGCCCCGTAATCTTACCGCTTTCTTCCTCAATTAATTCTCCCAATACCATGATACGCTAAATGATTAGACATATATTTAAGTCGCAAGACCTAGATGCAGGCCACTAGGGATTCATTCAGAGGTCACTACGCATGAAATATCTGAAAATTCTCAAAGGAAGCTCAGAGAAGATTAGTCATTTTCGTGCACAAATTCCCTTAATTTTAGAAGAACAAATGTCTATGAAAAAGGCAGACGACCATGGAAGAAAGGTCGTAAGCCATTGAGGTCGCCTGCCTCTATGTATCCTATGTAGGGTTACGCCCGCAGTAATTGAACAGAAGTCAACCTTATGGCCATTTCGTTATTAGATCATATAGTGACACATACTTGCATATGTTGGCCCAAAGGAGATAAGTTTTTCTGCAATATTGTCAAAGTCCATATTGGTATCTTAATAGTGTCATGGAGCTACGCGGCGCACAAAATATCATTATCTTTTATTCCCAGCGCCTTTGCATTGTTTACCACTTGCTCCAGGTGGACCCAGTACATGGTCTTTTCATCTTTTCGCAGCTGGAACGCGTGTTTTTTCTTGGCAAACTCCATAGCCCCTCCAACGTCACTTTTGTTCCTAGGCGAATGTTTCTTCAAATCCTCCCGACATCCAATCAGGTCTTCTGTGCAAGAGAGATAAACATTTTCCCTGTCAGATGTTCTGCTTGACCACCTGAAGGAAAGGCAGTCCTCCCAGCACGTGCAGAGCAACTTTATGACAAGATTCTTGTGGCCAGTGCATATTCACCCGTTCTAGTACACCTATGCATGGTTGATGATATGTCAGCACGAAACGAGAAAAAGCAAGCGCGCACCGACAATTACATATCTTGCTCTTGCTCCGGAAGTGACTCCGAGTGACTCCTTTTTAATGGAGTAACTCTCGGAGTAACTCCGGAACCAATTGTCCCAGTGCTGAGGCGTTCTGTCGCTCGGAAAACTAACCCCTGGCTGCCATCAATCCGGATATGTTCACCATCAACGAGGCGACGCGTCCCGTCGATGGTACCCATCACTGCCGGAATGCCGTACTCGCGCGCCACGATCGCTGCATGCGATCCCGGGGACCCGCTATCAACGACGACTGCAGTCGCCCTCTGGAAAAGCGGAGTCCAAGACGGATTGGTATAGGGCGCAACGAGCACTTCTCCCGGGTGGAGCTTACCAAACTCCGAGCCATCATGAATGATACGTACCGGTCCCTCTGCTAGTCCAGGGCTGCCTGGCACTCCACGTAACAGAACGCTGATGCCTTTCTCGGTATATCGGAATAGCCTTGGGTCGATCAACGGTATGTTTTTGAGGGCAGCGCGCTGGGCGCTTCGCTGTTGAACTAGGCGGCGTAGGTCGTTGATGAGTGGAAGAGGTGGCGGCCACGTCCCTCCGACCCGTTCGAGCTCGCTTAGGGTAAGGTGAAACACTTCTTCAGGATTGTCAAGAGCACCAGCTGTTACAAGGCGCCGGCCTAGTTCCAGGAATGTTCTGCGGAGAACAGTCATGGGCATCGTTCCGTCCCCGTGCGTATCCTCGCGGGCCTGGAGGAACTGGAGAGCCGGTGTAAGAGAAGTCTGGAAGGC
>CAYFUV010000024.1:0-2370 GCA_964346435.1 uncultured Candidatus Bathyarchaeia archaeon
ATAACCTCGGATGAGAACGCATTATAGGCAGATTTCATTAGTTTTGGTTAATATGAGTAGCAGATTAGCTATTCCGATATATGTAGACACTAATGCTTTATCTGATATCCTTGCGTCAATTGAAGACGGCTTCCCGATGTCTGATAATGTCACTGCATATTCCTCTGATTCTAAAAACATACAATTATCTGGGGGCCTCGTGGAGGATTCATTATTCTATCTTGACAGGAATGGGATTTGGAAGGAACGGGTTGAGTCGAGGAAAAAGCTACGAGAAACTTGAGATGGGCGAAGCATTAGACCGCTTGTATAACTCCAAGAAAATACTGGAGAACTTCATAAGTGCACTTACAGAGGCGGCAAGACAGTAATAAGGAGAAACTTGCAGAGCTCGACCTTGCGCGTCGCTTTGTGAAGGCGCTAGCAGAAGACGGCGAGAGGAAAAGGAAGAAATGATATCAAGCATACCAGAATGTCCGTTCTGTCATAGTATATCTTAACATTATCAGAAAAATTCTTCAAGTCCTATCTTTGTAGACGTTAAAGCATAAGTGTAAGCACTGTACTTCGACGTCAGGCTGCAGCTATAAACTGTCTCTGATGCGGATATGAAATGAAATGAAAATCTTATGATCTTTTGGAATATTCTAACTATTGATTTCATTTATCGCGTGTTCTTGCCAATCTTGAATCTCATAATCGATGAAAGCTTTTTGTTGCATCGCTGGCTTTATTGGCCCCTGTGTAATAGAAATAGTGCGGAGGCCAGTTACAATATAATACAAATAATACAAATCTCCCTTTAATTCAACGATCCTTTTCTCGTTCGTTGTTAATGTCACAGAAAATGATCCTAGTCTTGATTTAACTTCGAAATATCGAACATCTGACGGGTCAATTTTATTTACAGATTCTATGTCATATCCTAGTGATACCGATTTTACGTTTCGTCCTAGCTTTTTCTCGTATTCTATTACCATATGTTCAGCAGCTCGTGACCTCTCAGCGATTGCAGTAGTTGAAGGAAGCGTCCTGACAGCTGGTTCACGTTTTCCATCATCTGCAATATCTGTCGGGGATTTGACATCAACAACAAACGATGGCTCATTTACGTGTTCAAAACTTTCCTGAGTAAGGCCAAGGTTCTTTAGCTTGAACTTCAAGACACTTCGTACGCCGCTAGTTTCTTGCCAAGCATCAACTAAAGCAAAAATTCCCTATCAACCCATCTGTTTTTGGCGAGTTTTTGGTATACTTTGATAACTTCAGGTTTCGAATTTCCGAGTTTATATGCTAGAGTAAGGTTATAGAAAAGACCATTTCTGGTTGGTTCGCCATTTTTGTTTATCATGGGTTGGTCTGTCTTCTTCGGATCAAGACCTCTCTTGTTCTTGGGAATGTCATGTCCTTCATAAATCAAAATTCCGTCCGTTCCGATTTTATCTCCATACGGTGCATCGCCAGATGTATTCATAAGAAATATGCTATGCTGGTCACTTAGTCTATAGTTCATGCGTTGCTGCAGTCTTCTGCCTCTTTCTCTCTTCCTGACTTCTTGGTAAGAAATGACATTGCTTGAACTTTCTTTTGAAACAGTAGATAGTGACCAACCTTTGAAGAATCGATATACATCAAATTTTACTGTTGGAGCGTAATAGGTATGTGATGAAGGATAGATATGGAACTCTTTGCGGCCGTCGTAACTGTTAATTGGCGTAACGCTTGCATACTTCTTCATTTCTGAGGATGGAATGATATAGAATACATCTGCATTTTTGCTAATGAACACGAAAAAGCCAATTATTTCAAGGGCTCTCTTACCTATCGCATGCCAATCATAATGTGCATATTTGATATTAACTTCTCTTCATACTGTAAACAGAATCCAGTGTGCTAACCTTTCTAAGACGACCATTTACTATGATTTGGTAATGATTGACCTTTCGAAATTTTAGGTGCCTTTTTACCTTTGGCGAGCCATTGTTGTCGAACAGCTTCTGCAATTGTAGTGGTTGGCACATAGAATCAGAAATAACCCTAATTCATAAGGTTTCATTATTTGTTAATGGAGTCGTTGGTGGTGGAAGGACCATGATGAGCGAGAATGTGGACGGCCGATAAGCAATTTTTGTTAATTATTCCAGCTTCACATAACTTCTAAGCGGCGCCAGTGTCGGCGTGTTGCTGCTTAACCATTGTAGAGTCTTGGTAAACGAGCTTGCCGCCTCAATTGTCGTCAGCACAGGAATCCCCATCTCTACTGCCTTCCTACGTATCTGGTACTCGTCATACAGCATGCCCATGTACTTTTCAATCGTAGAAGTAGCCGGAATGTTGATGATAAAATCGATCTTGCGCTTATACAACAAA
>CAYFUV010000025.1:0-3147 GCA_964346435.1 uncultured Candidatus Bathyarchaeia archaeon
CTGCGTGTGCGGGTACCTTGGTGCTTTCTCTCAAACTCCTAGCGCAATCGGATAAAGTAAGAAAAAATTTTGAAAAAAATTCAAAAAATTCGATATCAATGTAAACGTTTGGAAAATAAAAAGGCTATAATTTAAACTGCGTAGCCCGCACTAAGGTTCTTTATTTTTTGCGATAATTTTCATGTATTTCGGCTAATTTTGGACCTATAATTAATTCACAATAGCGATGATGTGGATTCTTTTTATAAAATTCTTGATGGTAATCTTCTGCCTTAAAAAAAATTTTGAATGGTTTTATTTGGGTCACAATAGGTTGGGAGTGGATCTTTGCTGCATTTATGCCCTCGATTACCTCCTCTGCAATAGCTCTTTGTTTTTCATCGCGGTATAGAATAATCGAGCGATATTGAGGACCAATGTCGGGACCTTGTCGGTTTAACGTAGTAGGATCATGAACCTTAAAGAAAATGTGTAAGATCTCTTTAAAAGAGATTACCTTTGGGTCGAATGTAATTTGTACAACTTCCGCATGGCCTGTTTTCCCAGTGCAGATCTCCTCATATGTTGGATTCTGTAGTATTCCTCCTGAATAACCCGATTCGACTTTCTCCACGCCTTTCAATTCACTGAAAATAGCCTCCATACACCAGAAGCAGCCTCCGCCTAATGTTGCCAATTCCTTATCTTTTGAAAAACAAATTTCAGTTTGTCTTTGATTCATGTTCTTCTTACATCTTGTACTTTGATAGCAAGTTAAAAGTATATAGAGAGAAATTTCTATTTTTATTAAACTTAAGGGTATACGGGCGAAATTCATGACTCAATGACTTCTCTTTTTAAAATTCAGTGATAGCGAATTTATGCAATATCTTTTTCCTGTAGGTTTTGGTCCATCATCAAAAAGGTGTCCAAGATGGCTACCGCACTTATTGCATAAAACCTCTGTACGTCTCATCCCTAAGCTATTATCTGGTCTTAGTTTCACAGCTTCTTTTACAGCATCGTAAAAGCTGGGCCATCCACTACCAGAATCATACTTCTTATCAGATACGAATAATTTATTACCACAAGCCCTGCAGTAGTAAATCCCTGTCTCATATTTATCATGGTACTCTCCTGTAAAAGCTGTTTCGGTCCCCCTCTCCCTAAGCACATGATATTCTTCAGGACTTAGCTGCTTTTTCCAATCATCTTCCGATTTCCTTATTTTCGATTTATCCATTTTTTACTAATTAATAGAATACTCGAACTAATTTAATTTAGCGCGCTCGCTTGGTGCGCACACACACACAAAAAATAACGTAACGCAACTCATCTCATGTACGCAATTATCAAAAGGAAGATAGGAAGGAGATAAAGGAAGAAATTATTTTAATTTTTATTTTCTACTAAATTTTTTTACAATGTAAAATAATACTAAACCAATAAAAAATCCAACTGCCAAGTTTGTGATAGCAGAAATCAAACCAGTTATTATCATTACAAAAATTTCTTTTTTGCCTTTTATTTTAAATGCAATCCTTCCGAGCTCTATTCCTGCAAACAGTAGCATAGCACCTAACACTGAAAATGGAAATGCTTTAAAGATGCTACCAACGGAATTAGCAAGAAACAAACCGAGGAAAATTTCAAGTGCTCCTTGCATTATTAGAGCTCCGCCTGTCCTAGCTCCATAAAAATATTGAGAGGCAAGCCCGCCTGCACCGTGACATAAAGGCATACCTCTGAAAAAGGAGGTAATGACATTCATAAAACCCATATTTAGTATTAAGCTCCTTGGTTTGATTTTTTTATTAGGAAAATATTCTTTTATCAGGGAAGTTGTCCCAACTACTGCATTGGTAAGAGTTAATGGAATTTGAACAACGCCAGCTAAAAGAAATCCCATAGCTATCTCGTCTAATTTTGGTATGTAGATTTTTGGTAAAGTAATTCCGAATTGAATCATATCCAAACTAAGGTCGTTTCTTAAAAATGCTATTATGATTCCAAATATCAAAACTGCGATTGCAGATGGCAACCATCTATTTTTCAATAATGAAAAAACTATCACGATCGAGGCTATTGCAATTAAAAGATCGATCCTCATAAATTCAATGGCTTTTAACGAAAGTATGATGCAAAGCCCTAGTTGAATGCCCTTAATCACACATTTGGGGATTTTATCAAAAAGAGTACACATTCTTTTTGATGCCCCTAGGAAAAGCCAAAATATACCCAAACCCACTCCAGTTCCGTATACCATGCCAGGTGTCCAGTTCTTTGTTATAGCTATACTTCCAACTGCTTTCTTAGGTTGAACAGGAAGAGGTAGTTTGTATATCAAAGCAAGCACTATATTCGTTAGTCCCAGCATGATTAGTAAACCAGAAGGATCAAATCCATTTACTAAAATGTATCCTACAACAAATGGAATTAGTGTTCCAAAATCACCTAAACCACCGGCAAATTCTCTTAAACTAAATTCGAACTCTTCTATTTTCATATATTAAGAATAGTATTTTTGCATATTTGTAAAGGTTAAACCTTTTTAGAATCGATAGAATCATGTCTCGACATTTTAATCCATAGAAGAAGTATCGCACCTGGTCTAGAAGTATTTGCGTACAGGAGTCACGTCACGTCTATCAAAGAGAGGGAACTAGATAGCGAACAAAAACAAAACGAAAACTCCTAATTGCAAGGAGAGAAAGGAAGAATGTAATTAGATAAAGGAAGAAAAAATTAGAAAAGTTACAAATAATCAAAAAAAGACTGCTTAGGCCTTACGCCATTTCCTTAAGACAAGGATTGTTGAAAAGACTGCGATAAGGCCGACCAAGGCTAAGTAAGGCGCTATAATTGCGATCTTGTTTATGGATGTAAGGTAGCCACCGACTGGGATCGGTATGATCGCAACATCGTAGGGATAAGAGGGATTCACGAAATTATGTATTTCGCTTCTGCTGCCACTAGGAGTAATCCTTGAAAGTACCCCGTAAGTATTGGTTAAAGATTCAGCAACTATGTAATTGCCCACAGAGTCAATAGCAACACCACAGGGGCTAGCGCCTGATACGAAATTGTATATTACGTTTCTACTGCTACCATCGGAAGTAACCTTTGAAAGTATATCGGTACCACTTTCTGTGACTATATAATTGCCTA
>CAYFUV010000026.1:0-2602 GCA_964346435.1 uncultured Candidatus Bathyarchaeia archaeon
AAGCCTTTCCTGTGCGATAATGGGCTTCTCCTTTCTTGCAAAAAGCAAGAAGAGGTGGCCAATGCGCCACCTCTTCTTTCAGAGATGTATACCTTTTTCTCGACATTTTATCAACTCAGAAAACAACATAGACAGGAAAAATGCTAAGTTTCGATGCGACAGAAACAGCAAATATTTTGGAAGAATTTTGCGGTCAACTACATACGGAACACAATTCGTCAACTTTCAATTAATTGAAATTTTTTATTGCATTCTACTGGAATTGTGCTATAATTGCGTGGCTTGGGGGGGCCCTTGGTAGAAAGATTTTTATCTTTACACAAGTTTTTACACAAATCTCTCCTTACCATTATTAAAATTTCCATTCTTTCTTTTTTCATGTTTTCAGTCCTCAATCTTGGCTTGACCAGACGAGAGTCCACCAGAGTTGTAAGCCTTAAAATCGCAGCAGATGAAGAATTCAGATCTAACGTGACATGGCGATCAGACATCAAAGAATTAGTCAATTGTGCGTCTCATGACTTTGAAAGACACTTCGGCATCCGCTTCAAAATTAAAGCATTTGATGACTGGATTTCAAACAATACAAAAAAGTATACATATGAATTACTGAATGATTTAAGAAAAAAAGTGACCCATGAAGATTCTGATATTGTCGTTGGCATATCATCACAAGAAGGCATTGAATATGATTTATGCGGAGCAGCGACTTACCTTCACGGATATATCCTTTTACGCGAATTAAAATCTAAAGATAATATGAAACTGATGTTTAAACACGAACTCAGCCATATGTTTGGAGCAATTGATATCTGTGAAAAAAATTCAATTATGAACATGAAAATTCATGGGCAAATATTTGATGAATTCACTTCTCGAATAATTTTCGTGAATAAATATCGAAATTTCAATCCTCATCTTTTTCCTCTACCTAAAGATAAAATGGACAAAGCAATCTCTATATATAAAAAAAGAAAAGAGCAAAACCAAGGAGAAAGTGATATTCATATCCTTTTGGCCATTTTCTTTCTGGAAAAACAAGATCATGAATCAACAATCAAAGAATGTCTTGAAGCCATAAAAATTGCCCCCGATTTACCCGAGGCCTATCATTTATCCGGAATTGCATACAGAAGACAAGGAAATCCTAGTAAAGCCATAGAGGAGTACCAAAAAGTACTCTATCTTCAGCCTCAACTTCCTGAACTCCACTACAACCTCGGTATCGCTTATACAAGAAAAAATTTAATTAACAGAGCCATCGAGTCATATAAAAAGGCTATTGAATATAATCCCTATTATGCTGAAGCCTATTCCAAAATAGGCGATCTTTATGTCGAAAAAAAAATGCCTGACCTTGCCATTGAATACTGCCAAAAAGCCCTGGAAATATCCCCCCAATTAGCAAATACTCTCGCACACTTAGGCTCTGCCTATATCCAAAAAAATATGTTCGAGGAAGCAGAAGCAGTTTCACGAAAGGCTCTGGGAATCGACTCTCAACTTGAAGAGGCTCATAATAATTTAGGCATCATCTATATAAATAAAAAAATGATGGATGAAGGAATTAGAGAATATCTTGAGGCTTTACGAATAAACTCTGATTATGCCAAAGCTCACCATAATCTTGGAAAAGCCCATTATCTGAGAGGTCAATTAGATAAAGCTATCGAAGAATATAAAATTGCGATAAAGCTAAAACCAGATTACTATACAGCTTACTTGAATTTAGCTGTGGCTTACATTGACAATGGATTGATTGATAAAGCAATTGATGAACTCAAAAGTGCTATTGAGGCAAAGCCCGATTATGCAATTGCCTATTCAAACTTGGGATATATTTATCTAAAAAAATCGATGTTCAAAGAAGCTAAAGCCTCCTGTCTGCAAGCTATCGCCTTTAATCCTGAACTTCCTGAACCACACAATCTTTTCGGTTTTCTTCTAGAAAATGAAAATCAATTCGAAGAGGCAAAAAAAGAATATCATAAAGCAATAGAATTGAATTCCAATTACTTTGAAGCTCATTTAAATCTCGCTAATTTTTATTTTAAAAGAAATCTTTTTCCAAATTCAGCTGCTCATTACAAGAGAGTTATTGAAATCAACCCTAATTTTGCTCAAGCTTACAATAATCTCGCAGTCATTTCATTTTACATGAAAAAATATAAACTCGCTTTTAAATACATGAATAAAGCCCAAGATTTAGGCTTCAAAATTCATCCAGATTTTAAAAAAGAACTTCTCCGTATGATGAAATAAGTGCAGATTGATCCATGCAAAAAGAAAATTGTTTTTTGGATCACGGATTATCCTTCTTCTGCTAATTTTATCTTTGTATAGAGTCGAATATACTCTTCCCCTTCTCTCGCAGAAAGAGCCTATACTAATGTCGCGATCTGAAGTTTAAGACGAAAAATATTTTAACGTCGTGCACCATTTGTTAATTTAGCTGAATTGAGCGGGTGTTATGGTATAATTTCAGAATCGGAACACTATATTGAGTAAATATTTATCCACGCGTTCTCTCGTTCATCTCATCAGGAAAATTTTCACTATTTTCATTGTGTTATTACTGACTTTTCAATTCGCCTCTACAGAA
>CAYFUV010000027.1:0-36497 GCA_964346435.1 uncultured Candidatus Bathyarchaeia archaeon
ACCAGAAATTAAATAAGGGTAAAAAAGAATGGCTTGAAGCTTTTGATGATAAACTGACTGTGGAAGATTTTCTAAAAAAGATTGCAAGTCTTAAAGATACGGGAATCGCAGTTAAACAAGTGGCTGAGCAATTGCTAAGAAATGAACTAAAGATATGACAAAATGCTTGATTGAAATGAGAAAGGCATTAATAATATCTGAAAAGCCGGATGCTGCATTGCACTTAGCAGAGGCTCTTAACATCTCAAAAAAACTAATAGAGAGTAGAAAATTTGGGATGCCTTATTTTGAAATTGAAACTAAGTTAGGGAAAGCGATAGTTTGCTCTGCCAGCGGTCATCTTTACAAGGTCGATTCCAAAGGAGAAGAAAAACGTAACTATTATCCAATATGGGATTTTACATGGAAGCCAAAATATCTAGTTGAAAGAAACCAGAAGAGACAAGAAAAATGGATAAAGGCGATATATGATGTCTCAAGAGAGTGTGATGAATTCATCAATGCATGCGACTACGACATCGAGGGTTCTTTGATAGGGTATACGGTGCTGAAATATGCGTGTAAAAATGCTGATAGAAAAGCCAAAAGGATGAAGTATAGTGCATTGACTAAAAGAGATTTACAGGAAGCATTTCAAAATTTGAGTCCACATTTAAATATTCCATTAGTCAATGCAGGTAGGTGTAGACATGAAGTAGATTGGATTTATGGAATAAACCTAACAAGAGCATTAACCGAATTAGCCAGGCAGCACAGTAAGAAATTTTTCATTTTAAGCACTGGAAGAGTCCAAGGTCCTACATTAAATTTTATTGTTGAAAGAGAGAAGGAGATACTAACATTTACGCCTTTACCCTATTGGACAATACGGGCTTCAATAGAAGTAAATGGAAATTTAATCGACGTGGAATATGAAAAGGACAGGATTGAAAAAAAGGAAGAAGCCGACGAGGTTGTAAAGAACTCGAGTGGGAAGCATGGGAAAGTAGTAGATTTAGAAACAAAGGAATATCGTCTCAATTCTCCTACACCATTCGATATATCCGAATTACAATCTGAGGCCTACAGGCATTTTAGATATAATCCGCGTCAAACATTAGGGATCGCCGAACGCCTATACCTAGATACACTTATTTCATATCCCAGAACATCAAGTCAAAAACTTCCCTTCTCGATAGGATATATTGAGATACTGGACAAGCTTAGTAGAATAAAGGAATATGAAAAACCCTGTAAAAAACTCCTACTAAAAAAGCAGTTAAAACCACATGATGGAAAAAAGACTGACCCGGCTCATCCTGCAATTTATCCTACTGGAGTTGCTCCTAGTATAAAGCTAGCCCCAAGGGAAGAAAAAATTTACGACCTTATTGTCAAAAGATTTCTCGCAACTTTTGGAGAAACAGCGCTTCAACAGAATAATAAAGTTACTATCAAAACCGATGAAAAAAAATTTCACATCCGAGGCTCAAGAATCCTAGAAAAAGGGTGGATAGAGTACTATGAGCCATTTTCAAAATTCGATGAAGTCCTACTCCCCCACCTAAGCGTTGGCGAAAGGATAAAATTTGTGAAAGTAGTGGCGCAAGAAAAATTTACAAAACCTCCACCAAGGTATAACCCCAGTAGCATCCTAAAACTAATGGAAAAAGAAAATATTGGAACTAAAGTAACTAGGGCCAATATTGTAGATATATTATTTCGAAGGGGTTATATCAAGGGAGAAAGAATGATCGCAACACCTCTTGCATTCAAGATTAATGAAGTTCTATCGGAATACTGCCCAAAAGTGACCGAGGTGTCCTTCACCCGAGAAATGGAGAATTTGATGAACGGTATAGAATTTGGTGTGGAAAAAAGGGAAACTGTTCTTGTGAGGGCTATTGAAAATCTGAAGCCAATTATGGAAAGCTTAAGAGAGAAAGAATCGGAGATCGGTAAAGAATTGAGTGAATCTATAAGAGAGATTAAGCGAAATGAAATAATGTTGAATGTACGTTGCCCTGATTGCGACTCAAAACTATTTATCGTTAGAAGTAAAAAAACTCACAAGAGATTTATCGGTTGCTCCGGAATGTGGGCGAAAAAGTGTAAATTTAGCTTACCTCTTCCCCAAATTGGAGCCCTAACATTAATGAAAAAATATTGTAATGAATGTGGTTTTCAAATGATTAAAGTAAAAAATAAGAGGAGAAGACCTTTGGTTTCATGCCCCAGATGTTATATTAATAAAAGAAGTGAAAATATAAGGAATAAAAAAATTGATAATACTAGTGCGCGATAAAGATACCCAAACATGATAATTTTATATTAAGTTTATTTAATGAGGTTTGTTGATCGATTATTTCGATGGAGAGTGTAGAATTCGATTTCACAATTATCCCTTACACAATTCATTATATTGATTCTAACTACGCTCATAACAGTTCTAATAGGCATTTTTGCAGCAAATTACTCATTACTCGCAATAATCTCAACTCGCAATAATAAAAAAAAGAAGAATGCCCGCTTGAAAATGAATGATTGGCCTAAAATTTCTATCCATATCACCCTTTTTAATGAAAAGAAAGTTGTCTCCAGGCTTCTAAAATCCTGTATAAATTTTGATTACCCCAAAGATAAAATGGAAATATTAGTAGTAGACGATTCCAAGGACAAAACAACTAACATAGCATACTCATATGAGAAAAATTTTCCTGGATTAGTAAAAGTAATACATAGAAACCATAGAGAAGGGTATAAAGCTGGCGCATTGCAATTAGCCCTAAAAGAGTCATCTAGTGATTTCATAGCGATATTTGATGCTGATTATGTGCCCCCAATCGATTTCTTAAAGAAAATGATTCCTTTTCTTCATACAGACGATAAAATTGCTTTTGTTCAGGCAAGATGCACACATTTGAATGAGAATCTATCTTGGGTTACGAAGACAATTTCTCTTGGCATGGACGGACACGGCTTGGTTGAACAGAAAGCAAGAAGTAGTGCAAATCTTTTAGCTCATTTCAGCGGAACTGGAGGTATTTTTAGGCGAAAAGCTATAGAGGATGTTGGTGGATGGCAGAGCGATACACTTGCAGAGGATTTAGATTTATCAATGCGATTACAACTCAGCGGATGGAGGTATACCTACCTGCCTGATATAAAGTGTCCAGGCGAAATACCCCCAAAAATCAAGATCTTTATGAAACAACAGTATCGATGGGCAAAAGGATTTACTCAATGTTTTCTAAAATATTGGAGGCCGATAATAAAATGCAAAAAACTCTCTATTTTTCAAAAATTCGAAGCTTTGATGCAACTTGGCACTTATTTCATATATCCTTTTTCGCTAATTGGAATTTTCTGTTCAATACTGCTGGCTATTGCATTTTCTCCAGAATTCTTCTTTAATGATTTTTGGGAACTGATTTTTGCTCCAATAATTTCCCTGATTTCAATTACAATCTATAGTTCACCCTTTATTTTATATGGCATCACAATTTCCGAATTGTACAGATATGATAATAAGGAATCGATTGAAATAAGACGGATCTTTTATCTCCTATTTTTAGGGCTCATAACACTAATTACAAATACAAAGGGCATATCAGAAGCTCTATTGCGGATTAAATCTCCCTTTAATAGAACACTTAAGTTTGGTTTTGTTGATAGGGTCTCCCAAGGAAAAAACTAATGATATCAATAATAATTCCAACAAAAAATGAGCCTGAGGCACATAATTTAGTTAAAGAAATAATAGTAGTTATGAATAGAATAAAAAATCCTTATGAGATAATCGCTATAGACGATTCTGAGGACGATACTTTTAAACGTCTGGAAAGAACTGGTGCAAAAGTAATTAAACAAACGAGTAAGGGATTAGGTGGAGCACTGATCGAGGGGTTGATAAATGCTGAAGGAGACCTCCTAATAACGATGGACGCTGATTTCAGCCATAAACCCGAATATATTCCCAAATTATTAGATAAATGCGAGAATGGATTCGACGTAGTAATAGGTTCTCGTAGAGATCCTGGTGGAGAAATCATTGGATGGAATCTGCATAGAAAGATCGTGTCTTCCATAGGAAATTTTATTGGCAGGCATTTAGCAGGAATAAAAGTTTCAGATATTACTTCTGGTTTCAGGCTCTATAGAAAGGAAGTTGTGGGCAACCTGGATTTAAGTGAGATAAAGTCTAAAGGTTATGCATTCCAGTTAGAAATTTTGGCAAAAGCGAAGATTAAGGGGTATAGAATTGGCTCTATTCCTATAAAATTCTACAATAGGGAAAGTGGGACTTCTAAGTTGTCTAAGAAAGACTGTGTTTCCTTTTTGTTAACTGCATTAAAAATAAGATTTAATAATTTCTAAATTATCCAAACTTCTTTCTTTTATCCATCAGTAAAATGATTGAAATGGGTGTCAGGACAATCCAAAGAATTAATGATATATGAAAAGCTCCTGTTTTAATGTTAGGGAAAAAACCAACAAAGTTTCTTGAATAAGATAGAGCAACCCAAGCTGCAACTACTATGTAAGGAGACAAAGCTAATCCTAGCCATAAACTCCAACGTTTTAATAGTAACAGTCCAACTCCAGTGACCATACATATTACAGAAAGCAGGAGTAAAGCAAATAATGAAACATCATAAAGGATGGGAAAAATCATCATGTATAGTCCGACCAATAAGTAGAATGTGGCTGGAAATAAAATTCCAAAGGAAGACTGTATTTTAGTGACTTTTTTATCCACCATGAAGTAAGCTATCATTCAATCACTTATTAATTAATTTTTTTATGCAACATTGAATTTAGTTTAGAATTAATTTTCAAATTATCAGCTTTAGTTCTAAAATTATCTTATAACAAAGTTACATTATCCATATTTGAATGAATTATGAGTTGATAAGTATGTGTGCTAAAATCAATGAAGTCCTTTCTTTTTACTGCAATTCAGATATTTGCCATTTTTCATCTTCAAAACCATCATTCGAAGAGGCAAATTATGTAGTCCTCGGGGTTCCTTACGATAAATCGAGCACATATAGACCAGGATCTAGATTTGCGCCTTCATATATTCGTAAAGCATCTCTGAATATGGAGACCTATAGTTTAGTCGCGGATTTAGACCTTGAGGATGTAAAAATTTTTGACATTGGCGATTTAAATGTAGTAGATAACTGCGAAAGTATGTTAAGAAAGTTGGAACTAGTTATTTTTGAAATAAATAAGGCGAAAAAAATTCCAATTATTATTGGAGGAGAACATACAATAACAGCTGGGACTCTTCAGGCTTTCAAAGGTAATTTCGGAATTATAATTTTTGATGCTCATTTGGATTTAAGAGAAGAATTCATGGGAACAAAATTGTCCCATACTACTTTTGTTAGAAGATTGATTGACCAATTTGGCCCAGAAAAAATTTTTTTTATTGGAACAAGAGCCGTTTGTAAAGAAGAGATTGAATACGCTAGGAAGAATGGATTGTTTTATATTACAACCCATGAAGTTAAAAAAAATCCTTCAAATAAAATACTGGAGAAAATTAAATCAAGAATATCGAATTTTGAAAGCATTTACATAAGTTTAGATATGGATGTTCTAGATCCTTCGTATGCTCCAGCTGTGGGAAATCCAGAGGGGTTTGGATTAAGTATGGAAAATTTAATGGAAGTAATGACTGGTTTATGCAATGAATCACTGATTGGTTTTGATTTAGTTGAAGTTTCCCCCCATTATGATCAAGGCACAACGAGCATTCAGGCTACGAAGATACTTTTTGATGTAATATGTCTTGCTGAAAAGCGCAGGATAATAAGGATAAAAAAATGAAAGAATTAACGACCGTGCTCTGCTTTCAATTTTCTACGGAGAGTTATCATGAGAGTATGCATCATTAACACATTCTTCCCACCATGGAGGGGCGGAGCAGAGACCCATGTATACAATTTGGCGAGGAATCTATCCAAATTTGGACATGAGGTTATTGTATTTTGTGCTGATGACCCTTTGCAGCCAGGCACATACCAAATTGAAGGGGTAACAGTTAAAAGATTAAAAGATTTTGGATGGTTATATGGAGTTCCTTTGATACCTGGACTGGCACGGGAATTACTAAATGTTAAAGCCGATATAATTCATGCACATTTTCCAAATCCTTTTAATGCTACGCTATCAGCTCTAACCGCCTATATTCGGGGAATACCTTCCATCCTTACTTGGCATAACGATTTGCCTTACGTAACTAGGATGGCGGGATTTTTAGCCGGTCTTCATGATTATTTTCTTTCACCGGTTTATCTTGGTTTTTTTAGAAAGATTATAGCGACTTCAAAAATCTACGCTCTTTCTTCAAGAATTCTATTGAGGAATATTGAAAAAGTAAGAGTGATCCCAAACGGAGTAGACTGTAGGCTTTTCAATCCAGAGGTAGAGGGAGAAAGAATTAGAAAAATATACAATCTTGAAGGTGGGATAGTCATACTGTTTGTGGCGGCCTTAACTAAGTGGCACAAGTATAAAGGTTTAGATTTCTTACTCAAAGCTTTCAAGATTGTAAAGAAGAATTTTGTGAATGCAAGATTATTAATCATAGGTGAAGGCCCATTGAGACGCAATTACGAATCTCTCGCTTTATCGCTAGGAATTAATGAAGATGCACTATTCGTTGGAGAAGTCGGAGAGAAAGAATTACCAGAGTTCTATGCTGCCTCGGATATGGTAGCATTACCAAGTTTAGACAGGTCTGAGGGGTTTGGTTTGACTCTATTGGAAGGAAATGCGTCAGGAAGGCCCGTTATAGGCTCAAAGGTCGGAGGTGTCCCAGAGGTTATTGAAGATGGTTACAACGGATTTCTAGTACGACCACACGATGAGAACGCTCTTGCGAAAGCTATAGAAAAATTATGTAATGATGAAAATCTGAGGATAAGGATGGGGAAAAATGGTAGAAATTTTGCAGAACAACTTGACTGGGGAGATGTATCAAAAAAAATTGAAAATTTGTACTTCGAAGTTATCAAGGATTCCAAATAAATTAAGCTAACGCGTGTAATATCTTGCTTTTCCAGCCTTATTTTTTTCATTTGCATTATTGTAAAAATTATTAGATTGAAATATTAATGAGTCCAGTTCAGTAAACTAGAAGGTTAAGATACCTAGTTGAAACGGAAGGTGATGTTATATTGGTTGACCTTGATGCCTTAATCTCCAATAAAAGTAGAAAGCTTCTGCTATCTGGAAATGAAGCCATCGTGAGGGGAGCTTTGGAGGGGGGTGTCCAGGTTGCAACAGCCTATCCCGGAACGCCCTCTACAGAGATCATTGACACTTTTCATAAGATACATAAAAAGATTGGAGTATACCCCGAATACTCCATAAACGAAAAAGTTGCCCTTGAAGTCGCTGCTGGAGCCGCAATCTCTGGAAAGAGAGCAATATGCTCTATGAAACATGTTGGATTGAATGTTGCATCGGATACTTTCATAACTCTTGCTTATACTGGAGTAAGAGGTGGAATGGTGATCGTCACGGCGGATGATCCTTCCTGCTGGAGTTCGCAAAATGAGCAAGATAATAGATACTATGCCAGAATTGCGAATGTTCCAATGTTTGAACCATCGAATAGCCAAGAAGCTAAGGAAATGGCCTTATCCGCTTTTAGATTATCTGAAAAGCTAGAGTTACCAATCCTTTTGAGGACGACAACAAGAATAAGCCATACTTTAAGCCCAGTTTCCTTAAACCCATTTAAAAAAACTTCTGCTGCGGGCAAGTTCATAAAGGATACAGAAAGATTTGTCATGGTCCCTCGTCACGCTCTATTGATGCATGATAAACTTCTAGAAAAAATGGATAAAGCACTTGAAATTAGTGAGAGTTCCTCGTTCAACAAAGTTATACGAAGCAAAGAAAGTGATGTTGGAATAGTAACGTCTAGCGCATCTTTCAATTACGCTGTCGAGGCGGCAGAGAGACTTTACTTGAAAGCCTCCATCCTCAAACTCGGTATGACTTTTCCTTTACCTTCCAAAAAAATTCAAGATTTTATTGAAGGATTCGATGAAATATTCATTATTGAAGAACTTGAGCCTATATTAGAACATGATGTGAGAAGTATTAGCTCCGATCTAGAATGTAAAGTAAATATATATGGAAAGCTATCTGGTCATTTCCCAAGGAGTAAGGAATACTCTACAAGAATTGTATCAGATGGACTGGCACAAGGCCTTGAATTACCTCTACATTCAAAGAAAGACCGTCCAGAGTCTTTTCATACAATTGCAACTCCGAATAGACCACCAGTTCTTTGCCCTGGATGCCCTCATAGAGCCTCCTTTTATGTTTTGAAGACTACTTTAGGTAAGAAAACTATCTATTGTACTGACATAGGTTGCTACGCTTTAGGCATTCAGCCCCCTTTGCAGGTAGGAGACTTATTAATTTGTATGGGAGCCAGTTTAGGAACAGCAAGTGGAATAAATCGGGCACTGGAAGAACCAGTAATAGCAATAGTCGGGGACTCTACTTTCTTCCATGCTTCCATACCCGCTCTGATAAATGCGGCGTATAATAACCACCGGATTATTGTTTTTGTTTTGGATAATCTCACTACCGCAATGACTGGATTCCAACCGCATCCTGGTGTCGAATCCGAAGGATCTAAAAAGATAATGATAGAAGATGTCTCACGAGGTTGTGGAGTTAAATATGTTAAGGTTGTGGATCCGATGAATATCAAGGAATCTAGAGAAATCATTAAAGAGGCTTTGGCCTTCGAAGGCCCATCAGTAATTGTTCTGAGGCATATTTGTTCAATATATGAAAGGAGGGAGGGTATAAAGCATGCCCCCTCCATGATTTCCGAAGAGAAATGCGATAATTGTCGAGCTTGTATTAGTCTATTAGGGTGTCCTGCAATACATATTGCAGATGAAAAAGTCAAAATAAACCACCTATTATGCATGGGTTGCGGATTATGTGTTCATATCTGTCCCAAAAAAGCTATAGAATCAATCGGTGAGGCCTAATGGAGGAGTACAATATACTTGTTGTTGGCGTAGGAGGACAAGGCGTCCTATTTATTTCTGAGGCATTAGGAAATGCGGCTTTGGTTGCTGGTTTAAACGTTAGAGTGTCGGAAATACATGGTATGGCCCAAAGGGGCGGATCAGTTATCTGCAATGTCCGTTTGGGTGATAAAGTCTACTCACCCACAATTATTGAAAAAGAGGCCCATTTAATTATAGCGCTAGAACCAGTCGAGGCGTTAAGAAATCTGGAATATGCAAATAATAAAACTCTAATTGCGATAAACATTAATTCAATTGAGCCTCCAGGAATTTACGTAAAAAATGAGAAATACCCAGAATTAGATAGCATAATAACTAGCTTAAGGAAAGTAACAAAGAATATTTTGGCCATCAACGCTCTAGAGATAGCTGATAAAGCAGGAAGTCCCTCCACGCAAAACACTGTAATGCTAGGATTAATCTCAGCGTCGAAGAAGCTACCCATAGATGCCCAACTTTTAAAAAAGACCATAGTAAGCTTGACCAAAAAAAAATTCCAAGAGTCAAATAAGATAGCTTTTGATCTTGGATTCGAAGGTTATGAAAAATCTAAAGCGCACGCGCTAAAGTACACTGGCCCAATATCAGAGAATTAAAAATGGGTGTTCAAATTAAATCCGTTAATTTTAGTTAGTTTTATAAGAAATAAGATCGCTAAAGTTTTAGAATTATGTTCAAGAAAAATTGAAAAAAATGGTGAGAATGTTGAGCAAAAGAAAAATTTCTCGGCGAGAATATCTGAAGTACGCAGCAGCGGCCGTCGTTGCGGCCGGAGCGGTTGGCGGATATGCTGCTTGGCAAGCTACTAGAAAGCCTATGGAAAAAGAGGAGGTCATAATTGGCGTTTTGGCACCAATGGCGACTCGCCAGGGAAGTGTCCAAAGGGATGCCGCTGCCCTAGCAATCGAAGAGATTAACGCTAATGGGGGAATACTCGGTATGCCCGTGAGGATGGTAGTTGGTGACGACAAACTTGATGCTGACACTGCCGTATCAGAACTTAGAAGGTTGGTAACTGTGGAAAATGCTGATGTGCTTACTGGCGGTTACTCGAGCGGTATTATTATGGCAACTATGGAACCGATGGCCGAACTGAAAACCGTATTTCTGGCAGATGCTTCATCTCCAGTGCATCCGGCAAAAGTGGCTGAGGATTATGAAAAGTACAAGTACTGGTTCAGAATAACCCAAAATAATGGGGCTACATTCGCTCATGACATGGCTGACATGATTGACATGCTACGAGTGAAAGGAGTATCCGTCGACAAAGTATACATAATCAGAGATGAGCATATATGGGTTGATGATGTTGAGGAATTCTTGTATCCACTATTTATTGAAAGAAATGTAGAAGTAGTAAAAAACGTGAAGATTCCGAGAGGTTACACGGAATACGAGCCTTTAATCATAGAAGCCAATGACCTGGGCGCTCAAGTAATTTTGCCTATTCTTGCTCTTTCTGGGACAGGAGATGTTTTAGCCAAGCATTGGGCTACACTGCAGTTACCAGTATTACTTGCTGGGCATGACTTAGCAGCTCTGGATCTAGGATTCTGGGAAAAAACCGATGGAGCCTGCAATTACTATATATTCATAGCCGATGGCGGTGTTGTACAAACAGCCCCACCTACTTCTATGTGCGCAGACTTTATTGAAAACTATACAAAGAAGTATGGATACCCTCCAGAGGCGCATCAAGGTTTTGGCGCCTACGACGCATTATACCTCTATAAGATGGTTGTAGAGGAGGCTGCGAAAGCTGGAGAAGCTGACCCATTCGACTCTGATACCGTCGTCAAATATCTGGAAGAATTAGCCACGCTAGAAAACCCTGTAGAGCTAACCAGAAAAATAGCATTTTATCCCCGGGGGCAGGAGAATCAATGGGACCATGACTTGGCTTGGGGCGATGATTATGTCAGAAACTGGATATCAGAGTGGATTGACGGAAAGTGGTATCAGATATGGCCTGAGGATAAAGCCAACGCTGAACTGAAGCTTCCACCGTGGTTCAAATAGTATCATAACTCCTAAATTTTTTTTTGAATTTTAATGGAAGAGAGAAATGATAGATCTTTTGATGAGAATTCTCGTTTATGGCGCAACATTAAGCGGAATTTATGCTCTTATCGCCAGCGGTTTCACGCTGATATTCGGTGTTTCAAGAATAATGAATTTTGCTCACGGAGCTTTTTTTATACTAGGAGCTTATTTTGGACTTGCTCTTATTCATGGCATCGGTCTTACCCCGTATCTCGCCACCGTAATAAGTATTCTCATTGTTGGATTCTTAGCTACCGCTTTGTATAGGATCATAATGTCTCCAGTTAGAGGGCATGAAGTAATGGTCATAATTGTGACTCTAGCGCTTGCCTTGATTCTTGAACAGTTTATTCTGTTAATCTTTGGTGAACACGGAATATCCTTTCCCTCTATGATTGGAGGTGTTTTGGCTATAGGAACAGTACTTATTCCAAGCATAAGGCTCTTTGTTCTTGCGATTGCAATTATTGCTCTAATTCTGCTTTGGATATTCATTAGTAAAACAAGGTTGGGGAAAGAGATAACAGCAGCATCTCAGGATGCTGAGGCCGCAATACTTATGGGTTTAGATATAGAAAGGTTGTTCACAGTTACTGTATTTATCTCAGCCATCCTTGCAGCACTAGGAGGAGTGATGTATGCGCAAGTCTATGCAGCCAATCCTTTTACAGTACTTAAATCTTTAATCTTTGCCTTCGCCATTGTCATTCTTGGCGGACTAGGAAGTGTTAAAGGGAGTATAATAGCGGCCTTTATAGTTGGGTACATATTAACAGCCGTTATTGTTCTCTACGGAGCAAGATGGTCTGAACTTGTAGCCGTTTTAATAATCATAGCAATTCTGGTGCTGAGACCTACGGGACTATTCGGGATAAAGGAATAAAAATGAACATAGATCTCAGAGGCATTAGCTTCAATGACAAAAGAATCCTAGGAATATTAATTTTCGTGTTAATAACTGCGATTTTATCTAGGTTCACTCCTGATGCGTTTGTATACATTTTGGGTTTAACCTATCTATTTATAATTCTTGCAGTAAGTTGGGACATAATGGTTGGTTATACCGGACAGATAAATCTTGGTCATACAGTTTCTGTTGGCATAGGGGCATACACTACAGCCTTACTACAAGTTCCTTCGAGGTTTCAAGGAACTTTTTTTGAATTTTTGTCTGAGATACCTCGAGTCCCAATTTTCGCCTCGATTCTTTTCGGGGGAATAGCCGCGGGTGCGATTGGATTTCTGATAGGAGTTGTAACTCTCAGACTTAGAGGGTGGTATTTTGCTTTGGTTACAGCAGTCCTGCCGATAGTTTTCATTGAAACCACTATTATATGGAGCGAGATTTTTGGTGGAGAAGAAGGGTTTTCGATTGGACTGGAAAGAGCGCTTGCGACGACCAGCCTTGGAAAAAATTACATCGCTCTAGCTCTCATGGTTGTGTCTGTAGTAATAATGTTTACAATCGTAAATAGCAAGGTGGGTTTAAAATTTAAAGCGGTTAGGGAGGATTTCTATCTTGCTGAGTCCGTAGGGGTCGACACAGTAAATTATAAGGTTCTGGCTTTCGTAATAAGTTCCTTCTTTGCTGGAATTGCGGGGGCAGCGATAGTTCACTATAGGATTACCGTATCTCCTGGGCTTTATGATGTCCCATTGATGCTTCTTATTATCCTCGCAACAGTAATAGGAGGGCTTGGTACAATACTCGGCCCAATAATTGGTGGATTTATTGTTTATTTAACAAAGTATTGGTGGTTGAAAGGTGTGATGGGTGCTTTTGCAGTTGTTAGGCTTCCGATAAATGACGATATAATCCTTTACGCAATACTCATTGCTCTGGCTATCCTTGCACCCGAAGGGGTATGGCCAAAAGCTAGAAAATTTGTTAGATAGAAATAATCCTTATTCAAGCACGAGCGCTAAAGTCGTTCTAAGAAATGTTTTTCCAAACCTCTGAGAGACTCAACAGTTCCTTTTTCGATTATTTCTCCCTTAATCAAGACATTTACTCTGTTAGCGAGTTCAAAGGCTAAATGTATATTTTGCTCTACCAATAAAATCTGTGTTTCTGCTTCTTTTTGTATTTTTTTTATGGAATCTCTTATACGTAATATAAGTTTGGGTGCCAAACCTAAAGACGGTTCATCCATTAAAAGAAGTTTTGGCTGAGACATTAAGGCTCTACCTATTGCTGTCATTTGTTGCTCCCCTCCACTCGCCATTCTGGAAATATGTTCACGTCTTCTCTTAAGATCCGGGAAAATATTATAAACGAATTCCAACTCACTATCGCAATATTTAGTCCTAGCTCCAAGTCTGAGGTTATCCTCAATAGTCATATCAGGGAATAGTCTCCTTCCTTCAGGGCATACTGCAATGCCTTTAAGTATTCTTTCATGAGGTTTAAGCTTGGTTAAGTCCTCGCCGTTCAATTCTATTTTGCCTTCAGTTTTGACCAGCCCAATTATCGATTTTAAAAAAGTTGTCTTCCCAGCACCGTTTGGGCCAAGTATGGCAATAGTCTCACCTGTTTCAACATCAACATTAATACTTTTTAATATCAACGCCTTTTCATAGTGAGCTTTTAGATTCTCAACCTCAAGTACTTTCATGATCAATCCCTAGATAAATATCGATTACTCTTTCGTCTTG
This sequence comes from uncultured Candidatus Bathyarchaeia archaeon, assembly GCA_964346435.1. Lineage (GTDB taxonomy): Archaea > Thermoproteota > Bathyarchaeia > 40CM-2-53-6 > RBG-13-38-9 > JAOZGV01. Next base: position 13,755 of record CAYFUV010000027.1, read on the forward strand.
TATTATCTCTTCGGGAGTTCCCTCAAACATAAGTTGCCCATAGTTTAAAACTATCGCTCTCTTTACAAGGCCAAAAAGTTCCCTCAGTTTATGCTCAATAAGAATCATTGTCATATTTCTCGATTTGAGCTTCTCAATTATTGTGCCCAATTCTGCTCCTTCCTTTGGGCTTAATCCTGAAAATGGTTCATCAAGCAATAGTAACTTGGGATTTGTTGCTAATGCCATTCCGATATTCAACCTCCTTAAATCTCCTTGAGGGAGATCTTTTGCCATATAATCTCTCTTTTCCCAAAGCCCCAATTCCTTTAAGAATCCCTCTCCATTTTCGTCGATAACCGAAAAATTCTCGAAAACGGTAATATTTTTAAAAACCCTTATGACTTGAAAAGTCCTACTTAACCCAAGTTTAACTAACTCATGTGGTTTTTTCCCAACTATATCCATCCCGTCAAATTCTATAGTCCCAGAAGTTGGCTTCATAAATCCAGATAGGATATTGAATAACGTCGTTTTTCCGGCGCCGTTTGGACCAATGATGCCCAAGCATTCCTTTTCTTTTACTTCGAAACTTACATTTCTTAATGCTTCAAGCTCTCCAAATTTTTTTGTTAAATTTTTAACTTGAAGCATTATGCTACCCATAAACATCTCATTGAAAAATGTACAATATTTAAATGTTATCGCAACTTCAGGGGAAAATAATTAAGTGTAAAACTTCATTGATATTAACGACTGGCTCAGACTCATGGAGAAGAAAAACTATTTAATATGTTAACACTTGATTCAATTCAGAATAAAGTGATAAGGATGGTCACGGCATTCGTCATGATCAACGTGGGAGTTGGGTGGCTCCGAAAGGTTTACCCCCGCACAACCTATAAGGAAAGGTTCAAGAAGCTGACTGGGGTGAAAAAGGTTTATCTCATTTTCGGTCGATACGATCTGATGGTACATCTGGAGGCAAAAACTATGGATGAGATATTAAAGATAGTGGATGACGAGATCAGGAATATCCCTGGCGTCATGAGGACCGAGACCTTCATGGCATTTTAGGCCTCTCCGGTATCATGGATTCAATTTCTAGAACTAATTGTAAAAATGTGGGCCTACGTTATACTCTCCAATTAATCAATACAAAAGATACTGATTTCTGTGCTTTTCGCTTTCTCAAAAACCAAGCGAGGGGCATCCTAAACTGATTTGATCCTTCCCATGGAGTCTTCTAGCTTTTTCCTTTTATTGGCTTATATTTTTCTATTATCGACGATCCTCTGAGCCTTTCCCATAGACCTAGGTATACTGCCTGGTTCAACAAGCTCAACTTCTACTGATAGATTTAATGTATTTCGTAAATCGCTTTTCACTTTTTCCTTAATTTGGGTAAGGCCAGGTTTCTTTTCCTTCAAGGCTTTGTCTGAAATTTCTATTTTTATACTCATCTTATCCAATTCATGTTCTCTATCGATAATTAACTGATAATTTTCATTGAGTTCGGGGATTTTCATAAGAACAGATTCAATTTGGCTGGGAAAAACGTTGACACCTCTAATAATAAACATATCATCTACTCGTCCAAGGATCCTCATCACTCTAGGATGTGTTCTACCGCACTCGCAATCTTCAGAATTAATGTAAGTTATGTCACCAGTTCTATATCTAATCAGGGGCATTGCCTCTTTAACTAAAGTAGTTACCACGAGTTCTCCTCTTTCACCATCGCCAAGAATTTCTCCAGTATCAGGATTTATTACCTCTACGAGATACTGGTCACCCCAAATGTGAATGCCATTCTGGTGTTTACATTCCATAAAGAGAGGGCCATTAAGCTCTGACGTGCCGAAAACATCATAGGCTTTTATCCCAGACGAATCTTCAATACGTCTTCGCATATCCTCGGACCAAGGTTCTGCACCGAATAGGCCTGTTTTCAACTTTGTATCCTTTCTAAAATCGATTCCTGAATTCCTTGCTATCTCGGCCATGTGTAAAAAGTAGGATGGTGTACAAGCAATGATGGTGGATCCTAAGTCTTGCATAAGCTCCAGTTGTCTCTCAGTCATACCAGCTCCAGTAGGCAGTAGAGTTGCTCCAATCATCTCAGCTCCATAATGAAATCCTAATCCACCTGTAAACAGTCCATAGCCGTAACTATTCTGTATGAGATCACTTTTACCTATTCCAAGCGATGTTAAACCTCTAGCAAGTGATTTCGACCATTCGAAAACGTCATTTCTCGTATATCCTACAATTGTACGCTTTCCTGTAGTTCCTGAGGAAGCATGATATCGTATAATCTGTTCTGATGGCACCATTAATAATCCTGTAGGATAGTTATCTCTAAACTCCTGTTTTATGGTAAAGGGAATTTTTTGTAAGTCTTTCAAAGTTTTAATATCATTCGGATCTACTTTAGCTTCTTTGAACTTTCCTCTATAGAATTTCGAGTACTCGGTTACATTCAGTAATAATTGGTGTAACTTCTTTTCTTGTAGATCTCTTAAATCCGATCTGGGCATCCTTTCGATCAGTGGATCCCAATACTCCAAGTCGTTCACCACGAAATATCACCAGATTCTATTGAATATTGATTGAGAGCTTTAAAAACATTAACTCGGTAAAAAAAACCGCAAACATAAAAGATAAATTTACACATATTGTTCGATTATGACGGGGCTTTTTGATCAGATAAATTGGCACTAGAGTTAATGACCTATCAAAATGGCGCCGGGAGTGGGATTCGAACCCACGAGGCCCATAAGGGCCACAGACTCCCCAGCCATCAGTAATCTCCAGGCATAGGCTCCTATAGACGATAGGACTGCCCCGTACCAGGCTCGGGAATCCCGGCCAAGGTTCTCTTTTTCAATATAAATGAATCCTAATTTGGGAGTGCTATCTAACCATAAAAATTTTGCCTATATTTGGTATGATAAAGTGTGTTCATTTTTTGCTGATTATAACTTAGCTTAATTATCTGCCAATAGACATAGATTTGTATATCTTTCTGATCCCCAACACCATATTCGCTAATCTTTGGTCCATCATACCCATAGCCAATAGAGCCTTTGCAGGCATTACGAGTAAATCTGCCAACCATTCAATCTCAATGATTACGACAAAAAAGATATTCACAATGAATAGCAAAAACCAACCGAGAAGAAATCGATTGGCAAAGCGGCCTAGGACCAGCCGTAAATGAATTGCAGCTACAGTCATACCTCCATATAGTGCGAAGATACCATACTGATACCAGGATTCTGATGGAAAAAGTGGAGTAACAGCGGCAAGTATGATAAATATGTATATACCATAAGCCAAATTTGCGAGCGGGCTGATTAAATTAGATGTTCCCAATATTAGGAGTGCAAACATTCCAGTACCTAAAATTAATATTCCAGCATAATTCCAAGGAAATTCAGTTCTAATAAATATTTCAAGCCCATAAATTATGAATGCAATAGCCCACATAAAAAGCGAAGTGAATCTTATCTTTCTAATATAAACAGAGAGTAATAATATTCCGATCCCTATTGTAAAAAAGGAATTGATTAAACGAATACTTATTTCAAAGCTAATCATCGTTTCTTTACCTTCAATCCTTTTTTTATGGATTGAATTATATCAAATTCTTCTTTCTTCATCTCAATTCTTATAATACGAGGCATCCCAGATTTTCTTTTAAGAAACTCTGAAAAAGTCCCTTTTGGCAATAATCTGATTTTCAACGGGATATATTTTTGATATTCGCTTAGTTGTAGATAGCCTTTATCGATATTGCAGAGACTTTTGTGAATTTTTGTCAACACATCCTTCTCCTTATATTTTTTTAATGGCTCTAAGTAAATCGCCAGATAATCCTCGCCCTTAATAACTTCTAGTCTGGCCGTAAAATTATCTATCTCTAGATCTGTACCCTTTAACGCCGATAAAATGGTTTTCTCATCTAAAATTGCGAAGTTATGAAGAGAAATTTGCTTAAAAGCTCGAGTACTATACTTGAAAATTGGGAAGTCAATTCCCAATATATCATCGCCTTTTGATATACACTCGAATATGTCTGGCATTACATATCTTGTCAATTCTGATTGAAGATTAGTTGCCACGAGTTGATACTTTTTTCCTACTTTAACTTCATCCAATGGTATTATTTCGGATTCGAACTTTTTATGAATTTCAGAGGAGCAGAAGTTTTTTTCAGGTAAAAATTCGGGGTAAATCATTCGCCAGTCAAAAAACAAACCCATTGAATGTCCGGGGGATGGAATGCCACAATGTCCTGTCTCAGTCGATCCGTATACAGTAGATGGATATACCCCTGCAATTTCTTTTATCTCTTCTCGATAAATTTCTCCTGTTGTTTCAAGTGAAATGAATGCATCCAGAGGAATTGGTTTCTTAATCTTTGGATAGACCCAATTAAGTAATGTGCTGACTGTCATTAGTGCAATATTTATTTTCTTATAATTTTTAATAAAAACTTCGATCTTCTTTGGGTATGGAAGGCCTTGATCGAGAGGTAGAAAATTCAACTTTCTAAACAATCTAAATATTTTTGCCAATTCTGAGACTCTTGAAGGTGAATAAAATTTGAAAAGTGTAAAGAGTTTTAAAATATTTGGCTTCGCTTTTACCATACGATTCCAGCCAACTCCTGCTATGAATGGTGGAGGAGCTAGGTTCGCATATGTTGTATAGCCCTCTCTTATTCGAAACTTCTCTCCATCGTGTGAAAGTACAGACATTATCGCGAAATTTGCGACTGCTGAATTAATCTCTATTGGAATGGCGTTCATATACCATTTCGCCTTGCCCATCGATCCCGTTGTTAAACATTTTGTATAATATTTTAATGGATACATGAATGCTTCTTTAGTCGGAGCATTAAAGAGTTCATCGTAGAATGGGTAGGAAGTCAAGGGTAGATCGTTAATTTTTATTCCTTCTTTAATTCCGATCTTTTTGCCAATAGTCGTTTTACTCATAAGTCTAAATTTCTTCTGCAACATTTTCTCCTGCTTTTCTTGAATCCCTTCTTCATGCAAAAATTTCATCAGAGGTTCGACATTCAATTTTTAACACCTTTTATTTCTATCAAGTCTCTGGCCAAACTCCTAAATTGCTGCCATACTTGTTCGTTGTGACTTTTTGGATTAATGAACAAGATTAGGTTGATTTTTTGGTCTAATTCTGGATTCTTATAGGTCAGTAGCCTATAAACTTCTTTATACCCTAAATTATGAATTAAAGAAGAAAAATTATGAATTATAATATCCACGGGCATCCATACATTTTTTGCATTTTCAATTATTCGAGAAAAAAAGACTCCAATATCCAATAAATTATCATTAAGAATAAAAATTCTTTCACCAGTTATCCTTGTGTTCGCGTCGTGAATTATATCGGCGTATAGAACTAATTGATTAGTAGATAAATCCGGAAAATCCTCAATCGTCATGGTATGATAGGCGGAAACTATACATGTTTGAATATTATTAGAAATATTCTTAATAATTCTATCGACTATCCAACCGATGTCATCATTTCTAGTAGCTTTCTTTGATGGGTAAGCAATAACCAACATTAACAAATTCACGTGAGATTGCCGAAAGGAATTAAAAATATCCTTTTATGAAATTTTTCCAAATTTATTATTTTATATTTATTACAAAAATAATTTCAAATTTTAATAATGTTGTTGGTTTATAAAAGCGCGGTTATGTATTGTTTTCAAATATATGAGTTTAATGTTCAACGTTTCTGTTAACTTATAGGGATTCGCACCCCCGCGCTATTTTTAACGCGCGAATCGACCCTCAGGATCAGAATGCTATTGTGCTATATAGAGTAATTTTAGGAATTATTTTTTTCTCCATAGTTTTGGGTAGGAGCCAACTGGCATTACAACTCGAGTTATTTTAGCTACCGCGCCATAATTTTTTTTCAGCATTTCTTTACTCGAGATTGATGATTTTGCCAATGCAATTGCTTCATTTTTTAACGTGAACAAAGCCAAAGTATCGCCCTTTTTTATACCTGAATTTAACTTAGCTACTCCAGGCGCTGCAAGCTCAGCTCCATGACAAATTGCATCCACCGCCGAGTCTTTTACATAGATTTTAGGTATGAATTCGAACGCTTTCTCAACGGGTTGAATAATTTTCCTGAGTCTTTCATCATTTCCCTCTTCTTCATACAATAATGAGGCATCCAGCATATCATATAATGTAACCATTCCCTCATCCTCAGTAAATGGACCGGCCCTGACTCTTCGCAATTCTCTCATATGTGCACCACAACTAAGGGCTTCTCCTACGTCAGAACATAACTTTCTGACATAGGTTCCAGCCTCACAAGCAACCTTGAATAGGACATGCCTATTTTCTATTTCCAGTATTTCGATGCCGTATACCATCCTTTTCCGTAAAACTCTCTTTACAGAGGCTCTCAGTGGCGGCTTTTGATAGATCTCTCCAACAAACTCATTTAGAACAGATCGTATTTTCGATTCTTGAACATCATCATGCAATTGCATCAGACATACATATTCTTTACCATACATTAGAAAAGCTTGGGTTGCCTTGGTCGCCTCTTCCAGAGCAATAGGAAGAATGCCGGTCACCATAGGATTTTCCCGACAGGTCTTGCCTCTAGGGTCCCGCCGTGACCAGCGTGCTTAACGCCAAGGATCTTCTTGACCCATGCTACAACTTCATGGCTTGATGGATTTGGAGGCTTGTCCAGATTTATCAAGCCGAAGCGCAAATGTAGTTCAAGGGGCCTTTTGTCTGGATGCATGCCATAATTCGGGTTTGTTTCAACCTCTTCTTTGGTGATTACATCCCTTCTAACTTTCCAAATGGGGATATTTTTCATATTCAGATCCTTCAAATTATTCCTTGGAGCTTTAAGGCAAATTTGTACAAACCTACCTTAAAGTTTTAACTAAAAAATAATTGGCCAGAAAACTTAGATTAAAATGATATTCAATGAGTGCTTATAGTTTGAGGGGTAGCCAGCTATAATTTGAGTTAAAGAAGTACGCAATAAAGTAAGCGCGCGCTATTTTATTTCACTTTTTCCTCGTTGTCCTTACCTTTCATGAAATCTAACTTCCCTGACTTTTTAAGAATATTTACTAATTCTTTATCAGATATTCCTTTTTTGATATCTATTACCTCATCGGTCGACAGTAAGTGTTTGACGCTGGCACGTCTCCTTATAACTCCAGTAACCTCTTTAGGACCAGTGATCATAACGAAGTTTTTATCTATAATATCCGTAACTACGCATTTCTTGCCCGTTTCTTTTCCAACGGTCTTGATACATATCATACCGATATCAATAGCCTTCATTATCGATTTTCTCCACATCTACAGTTTTTTATAAAGGTAGTCTTGAACCATATCTTTAAGGGTTGTTATAGTTTCTCTTTCGCTTAACAATGAGGTGTCGAATATTAGGTCGTATATCGATATATCCTGCAAATCAACACCATAATACTTGAGGAACCTTTCTTTTTCCAACTTCTCTCTCATAAAAGTCTTGTGATGTGCTGTATCCAAAAGGATATTATCTCTTTTAGCGATCCTTTTGATCCTTATCTCATCAGGCGTAGTCAGCATGATATTCATGTCAGCCACATCCATCAACATCCATGCTGCCAATTGACCCTCAAGGACGACGTTTCCTTTCTCTCCCTCCTCCATTATCATGCCATCAATCTCGAAATCTATTCTTGGATCCTTACTCGCGAGTTTTGCTAAATCCTCGATTGACATAACTCTCTTCTCAGCCATCTCTCTGAATGCCTGTCCAGCAGACGCATGCTTAAGATTTAATTTCTTGGCCAGAGACTTTGCGCAAGTAGATTTTCCAGTTCCATGCAATCCGCTTATGGCGATTATTATGCTCATATACTATGACCTATTCTAAATTATTGATCAGTCAACGAAGACTCCATATGAGCAGTAGAATTAGGCTTCGGGGTTTACTCCAAGAAGCCGAGATATCGGCAAACTCATAGCAAACGAACATAAGATGTACCATGATATAAAATGGAGTTCCTCACCTAGCAAAGGAGGGATAGTGAATGGGGATAAAGCTACTATATTACCCCTAAAGAAGGTGTTTAAGATGTAGAATATTATCCAAAAAGGCCCAAGATATATGAAGCTCACTTTCATCCTATCCCACATCATTTTACTCTGAAGTTGCATTATTGGCTTTTGCTTCTTTGTCACCTTATCTAGTAATTGCTTGTCTCCACTTTTTCTAGCCTTATCAAATTCTTTCCTCCAAGCTGCTACCTCAGCCATCACTTCTTTCATTCTCTCAACATCAACCAATAAACGATTCAATATATTGGTGGTTAAAGACAAAGTTAATGCAATAGCCAATATTAGGTAAGTTGACTCTGGTCTCGATGCATATGGGCTCAATGCATTCATAAAGAAATCCATTATGCTCGATAAATCTACCATTTCATTCACCAAATTGCTTGCTCACTAAGCTTAAGATCCCCAGCTTCTTTTTGCTTTCCTTTTTTATTCCCTAGAATTAAGACCGAAGCTTCGGGAAGTGTCGAACAGTTAGATACCAAGTTGTGAAATAGCTCTAAGCCCAATTTTCTCTCCTCAACGGATTTGTAATCTCTATTCCCGTAAGATACAATACTTCTCCTATTTAATTTAGCGTGCGCTTTTGCCAATACATGTAACGCTTTTAATAAGAATCAGCACTTCCATATTAGAATTTGCCCTATTTGCCTAAGAATCCCCTCATGGCCGGAAACATTTCACTGATCCTCTCACGAACAAGAAGTTGGTAATATTGCTCAATAATTCCTACTGTGAGTAGAATACCTGTTCCTGAGCCAAATGCCCCAAGAAAATCTGCAGAAACGGCAATTGCGCCTACAATGATGCCGCCTATAATTGTCACAGTCGGTATGTATCGCGATAGAATTTGTTGAATTGGTTGCATTGATCGTCTGAATCCTTCAATTTGCATTCCAGAATCAACAAGTTGTTTTGACACAGTTTTTACATCCATGCCTCCTACTTCTACCCAGGTCATAGCGAAGAAAACGCAGACTATTATGAAAAGAAGTGCGTAAACTCCTGCTCTCAAAGGGGAATCAAGGACTCCTAGCAAACTTCTAGGTGGTGAGAGATAATAAACTAGCCCACTTATTGGCTGGATCCCCTCTTCACCAGTTGAAAATTGTCCTACCAGATTTAGCCAAAAATTTGTATTACTTTGATTGAATCTTTGCCAAATTATTTGGGATATAAAATATGCATTCCCAAATAATGCAGCTGCAAATATAACTGGAATGTTCGAAACGTATAATAGTTTAATAGGATATTTACCTCTGAATCCTCTATATTTGGCGTAGGAAACAGGAAGTTCTATTCGAAAGCTATTCAAGTAAATAATGATTATGAAGACGGCCAGAGTCGTTAGTAATCCTACCATGTCAGGCAATCCTCCAGTACGGATAAATATTCCCTTAATTCCCTCACCCATTTGAATAGATTGGAGGAAGGCTATCAACGACCCGAGATACTTATTATCATCCATAGGACCTAGTGGCGCGATGCAATTCCACCAAATCGTTTGAGCCACCCCTGCAGCTATAAAAAGACTTATCCCACTACCTAAGCCCCACCCCTTTTGCAACAACTCGTCCATTAAAAGTACCATTATGCCTGCTGCCAACAATTGCAATAGAATTAAGGTTTGCGTTTGATAATCTAACTGTCCATAGGCACCTCCAATAATGAAAGCAATAGCTTCGAATAGTGTCATAAAAATGGCCAATACTTTACTAGCACCCGTAAAAAGAGATCTATCCTCTGGATTTGACATATCGACATTTATCATTTTGGAACCTGCAAGTATTTGGAGAATCAGCCCAGCAGTTACGATGGGGCCTATTCCAAGTTCCATTAAGGTTCCTCGACTAGAGGCAAAAATTACCCTGAGAGCTCCAAGCGGATCTTCGGCACCTATCCCTACACCGTAAAGCGGAACATTTGACATAATAAAAAATAATACCAGTACTATCCCAGTCCAGAATAGCTTTTCATTGAAAGCTACTTTTCTATCAGGTCTTTTGATTTCTGGAAGGAATCTTATTAATGGCCTAAAAGTTTCAATAAATCTAACCACAAGAACTTACTCCTTGACTTCTTTCTTAGAAGTGATTATTGATCCACCGGCTTCTTCGACCTTTTCCAGAGCAGAATTTGAATAATTCGCAACATTAATTTCAAGAGGCTTTGTAATCTTTCCTACTCCAAGAAGCTTATCGTATCCAAGCAAAGTAAGGTTGATTTTGATTTTCCCTGATTTATTCTTTTCTTTTCCAGTAGCGATTAATTTATCCGCAATTTCATCTAATTCCCTTACATTCATTGCTGATAACTTTCTTCTATGATCAATCGGCCTAAAGCCATGCTTGCCCCTTATAGGAAGTCCGCGTGCCAATACACTAGTCCATTTATGTTTGAACAATCCAGCCTTTCCACGACCACCTTTCATTCCGCCACCCCTGTGTTGCCCCGAGATACCCCAACCATGAGTCCTTGAGCCGCGGTTTTTTCTAATTTTTCTTTTTCTTGTACCCAATTTTTTCAAACTTTCCTGTGTTCAAGGGGTCAGAAATCTAAATCTCATCTTAAAGGGTAAGAGGGCCAATCCTTTTGGGTAATTACTTGATATGTATTTTTTAAGCAATCATAAACAGCAAAAGCTGTTGACGATAGAGTACTAGTCGAGCCATAACTCCTGGTCCAGCAATCTTTGATCCCTGCAAAAAGCAATATATTCTTAGGAATTTCGCCACCAACAAGACCCAATCCTCTAGGGGCCGGATGCAATTCAAATGTTACGCTTCCACATTTTCCCCTAATCTTAAATGGAAGGGAATGTGGAAGGTCACAGCCACATTCCCAGCTTCCACAACCACGTTTGACAGGCATAATGTTAAGTTTTGCTTGACTTGTTGCTTTGTTAATTGCTGTCCTAACTTGAGGGGCTTTCCCCTCTCCAACTCCAATAAAGCCATCGTTGTTGCCCACCACAACTATAGACTTAAACCTAGATTTTTCACCAGCGTCTGTTTGTTTCTGTACAAATCCTATGCCCAATACCTTCTGCTTGAGTTCTGGTAGAAGTACATCAACTATTTCGGGCTCCATTATTCTTTGCCCTTCCGCGAATATATCCTCCAGAGAGGTTATTTTACCCTCTTGTACTAATCTACCAATTTTTGTTTTTGGTACCCATCCAGCTTCAGATTTTGAGGCTTGTCCATAACTCATCTTCCATACACCAAGACAGTTAAAAACGCGCTATTTGATTATGTGCTGTCTCACTTCCTTCTTAATAGTTTATGAGTTTCTATGTATTCTTTCAAATGCGCAGTACTTCTGAATGTTCCACCTTTGGCCATTGAAAACAGCCGTCTATAAGTAGCTTTTGTTATCATTCTTTTTCTTACCAGCTCTCTAAGGTTTTTACGTAATGCCCGAATTTTTTCAATCCAAATCCTTTTCTTGGAGATGCTCGGCCCTTTTCTACTACCAGGCCCTCTTCTTTTCTTTCTATATCCATACTTACTAATTCCAATTTTGGGCTTGGGACTAATTACTCCCTCATGTATAAGTTTTCTTATCTCATTTTTAGTGATGGCTGTTTCTGCCCTATCAATTTGTTCCGGATCTATCCATACTCTGCTCATACCAACTTTCAATAAATCTGCAGCCATTCTTCTCTGACTCTTCAAGCTCATAGATATTCACTATTTTTGTTTTTCCTTTACTTTTTTGGCTTCTTTTTCATCGCTGGTACTTTCCTCAACTTCTGGGATTTCACTAATTTCTTCTATTGTACCTATGTTTAGAATCTTCAGATTCAAGTTTGTCGCTCTTTCAATAATGATCCTTCTTTTTTTCTCACCAATCCTCCCTGCGATCCTCACCGCTTCTTTTTTTGAATCTACCTTGTCTAATTCATCAGGCCTTTGAACAAGTACTTCTCTAAAACCAGATGGGTGCAAATCTCTTAAGCCCTTTGAAATTCTAAAACCAATAGAAGGCAATTTGGGACTACTTTTTATTTTGATTCTCATCCTACTTTTTCCTCTAGGCCATCTCCAGCCTGTTTTTATCCGTTTGTATCGCCAACTTTCAAGCCTTCTAAAATTGGGTTTATTAGCTTTCATTCTATTTCGAAGCTCGACATCTTTTTTTCTTTTAGACTCAGACATTTATCTAATCTACTTCTTTTCGCTTATGTATATTCCATCAAGAAAAACTCTTTGGTCTTTGTCCTTAATCCTAGTAGCCAATTCAATATTTGCTGCCGTTTGGCTTACTTCTTGGATATCGATCCCGTGGACTATTATTTCATCTCCGGCAACTTTAACATCCACATTTCCAACGATTTTCGAAATCCTTGGATATTTCTCTCCAATAAAGTTCTCTATCGCAATCCTCTTTTGTTTCTCTTGTACTTTGATCGTAACAGGGAAATGTGCGTGAACAGTTTTTAATTTGTAAGTAAAGCCTTCTGTTACACCCTTTATCATATTCTTCAATTGAGAAGCGCTCGTACCCAAGATAGAAAATTCTTTTTTGTTAGGCCAAAGCACAGAGATAATAATTTGGCCCTCTTTTTTTGAGAATTCAACTGGTTTATTTGAAAAATCTTTGAATAAACTACCTTTAGGTCCGGATACCTTAACTTTCTTGTCGGAAAGATCTACTTCAACGTTTTCTGGGATTTCAACCACTTTTTCGAATGTACTCATCTGGTTACTCTCCGATATTCTTTTCATTCATATTTTTTAAATCCCAGCGAATTGGCAACCTCTCTGAAACATTGCCTGCACAAGTATAATCCATACATCCTTATTATCGGACCTTCCTGACTACATCTTCGGCAAGGCCTACTACCTTTGCCAAATTTTCTTTCTTTTTTTGGAACTTGTTTCAACTACTTTTTTCCTCCGATTACATCAGTTCCAAAATTTTTCTGAATGAAGGCCATCGCCTCTTCTTTAGTTATTAAATGTCTCCTTCCGACATTAGACCTACGGATTTTTTGTCGCTTAACTCTATATCCCCGTCTTTCTAAAGTAACGTTTACATCCATCCCAACAATACCGAGTTCTGGCACATATTTTGCTCCCGGAATATCTATATGTTCCTTAATTCCAAAGGAAAAGTTACCAAAATCATCAAAACTTGAGGGATCTAATTTATTTCCAATAGCTTCCAATGCTTTTTTCATAAAATTTTCAGCTAATTCTTTTCTTAAAGTCACTAAGCAAGCTATTGGTTCCCCCTTCCTAATTCCAAAATCCTTTACAGTTTGCTTTGCCTTTCTCGTGCATACTTTTTGTTCAGTAAGTTGCGCTAGAATCTTTTTAGCTCTTTCCAGCGGTTCTCCAGATTTTCCTACACTCATATTCACAATTATTTTTTCGATCCTTATCTCCCGCATAGGATTGTCGACAGGTTCTGATGAATCTTCCATCTTAAATCATCCAAAAACGATATAGAGTTTCTCAGGTTATTCCTTAACTTTCTCTCCCACACTTTTGCTCTTCTTTCTTTCTAACATACGCTTTCTGAATTTATCATCTAAGTTAAGATTAGTTATTATAACATTAGATGTATGAATTGGTACTCTGATTGATGTCCCAGAAACGTTTTCCCTTGCGACACCCTCGATCAATAAACAACTATTTTCTGTATCCACTTCAATGACTTTACCATCGATGCCAGAAAAATCTCCCCTAGATACTCTCACAGAATCACCTTGTCTTACTGTAATAGTTCTAACTGCGTGTTTTTCTCGCAATCTATTCGAAAGGCGCGCACCAAGCATCTTTCGTTTGGCATTACCAGTTCTTAAATAATGAGCTTTTCTTTGTTTTCTCGGTTTTGATGAAATAAGATTTCGCAACGGTGCATCCCCATTCATATAACAATACTTGCCAGATTAGCCACTCTAGGCCATCTTTCAGCAGCTTCCTTTGCTACTGGTCCTCTTATCTCGGTTCCTTTAAGCTCACCTTCTGGAGTCATAACTACCGCTGCATTATCTTCAAACTGTACTCTCAAACCATCAGGTCTTTTAATAGGCCTCGCTTGTCTTACGACTACTGCCGGAAAGACGTGTTTTTTTAAATCTGGTGGACCTTTAGTTACAGAAACTATAATCATATCTCCTACACAGGCCATAGGAATTCTTCTCAACCTTCCTCTATATCCCACCACGTTGATCATCTTAAGTTCCTTCGCGCCAGTGTTATCAGTACATACAATCTTACTTCCCGCCGGCAATCCTCTTGCTAAATATGGTCTATACTCGATCATGCCTTTAGCGCTTACAGCTCTAGATTTTGGTGCTGGCAATCTCAAATATCACTCCAAATTTCTTATTTCTTTATTACCACAAAAGAGACTTCTTTACTTATTGGTCTACATTCAGCAATCATTACCTCATTTCCCCTTTTCGCCTCTATACAGGGCGGATTATGAGCCATTATCTTACTTCTCCTTTTTTCATATCTCATATACTTAGGCACATAATGAAAAAACTCATGTTCCACAACAACTGTTTTTGTCATTCTATCATTTACAACTGTACCACTCAAAGTCTTTCCTCTTATTGAGAGGCGTCCATGGAAAGGGCAGAATTTATCATCACAATTTTTTGTCGGAGAGGGAACATTAAGTCCAATATTTTGCACTACCATTTTCTCACCCTATTCTTTAATCGATTCTCAGGCCTTCCAACTAGCTTTACACCATCTATCTTCACATCTGTTCCGTCGGGAAGCTTAAATTGGAATACTGAAACATTCTTCGGTATAATTCTCTTACTTTTTTCATCGTTTATTATTAGCGTATTCCTAGTTTCGTCTATGACTTTTCCTTTCAAACCCACAATTCTATTATTACTACTATTCGTTATTCTTACTTCAAGTCCTATTAGCTCGTGCCTCAAAATATTTTCTGGAGAGATCGAACCCAATTATTGTGCGCCCTCGTGAGATTTCTTATCAATATTTTCAAAAGTCAATATTCTCGCAATAGTCTTTTTTATCTCCTTAATTCTAGCTGGATTCTCAACAGTCCCACCTGAGGCGGCCATAGTTTTAAGACGAACCAGTTCGGTTCTAAGCTCGCTTATTCTCTCTTTTCTCTCTTCTGGGAGAAGTTGTTTTATTTCATTCTTTCTCATTATCGGCAATTTCTGCTTCCTCCTCTACTATTTCAAAGCCTTTGTGTTCTTCTGAAGCGACTTCCGCCAATTTCATTGATGGTTTATCTGGAAACTCCACATCCGGCGTCAATATCGTAACTTTCACACCCAATAATCCAGGTTTTAATTGTACAGATGCTACCGCAGTCTTTAGATATTCATGTACAGCTTCTCCTACTTTTGGAAGATATCCTATTCTAAATTTTTCAGTTCTAGCCCTCTCAGTAGTTAATTTCCCGCTAATCGCCACTTCGATCCCTAAAGCCCCTGCGTCCATTATTCTATTTATAGCCCAATAGGCAGCTCTTCTAAAATGTATGCCCTTCTGAAGCGCCATCGCTATTTGGGATGCCATGATGTTTGGATCGAATTCGGGAATTTCCACAGCAGCAACTGAAATCTGCGGGTTTTCCACTCCGAATTTTTCTTCGAGAGTCTTAGTCAATTCTCTTATACTATCCCCTCTTCGACCGATAACAATGCCAGGTTTAGCAGCATAAATAACCACTCTAGTTCCAAGTGGGGTCTTCATAAGTTCCAATTTACTATATCCAGCTCTTCTTAATTCTTCAGATAGGAATTCATCTATTTTGGCCTTATTCGAGCCATCCTTAATAAAAGATTTATAAACAGACAATTCTTATCCCCAAAGCATGTGCTATTCAATACATTAAGCATACACTTTTCTTTTGATGAAATTCAATATGCTCTAGCACCTATGCTTCCTTTTTCTTAGGCTTCAAAGCTAAATCTGAGATGTCTTATATAATTGTATCGAAATCACATTAGACGATGGAGACTTATTCTCCATATTAATGATTGTCATTGATATGATAGTTATCGTTGGTGTTTAAGAAAAATTATCTTCACTTTAGCTTTTTATAAAAAAGAAAAATCCTAACTCAATTAGCGTGAATGAAGATAAATGAAAAATCTTAAGTTTATTTTAAAAAATTATTTAGCTTGGATTCAATCACTTTCTTTGGCACTGCTCCAACCAGACTATCTACCACCTTTCCCTCTTTGAAAATCATGATTGTTGGAATGCTCATTATTCCAAATCTAGATGCAGTATTTGGGCAGTCATCTACATTTACTTTCAGAAACATAGTCCTGCTTGCATATTCCTTTGCTAGCGTTTCGATTATTGGAGATATTATTTTGCATGGCCCGCACCAATCTGCCCAAAAATCTACTACGACTATTAAGTAAGATTTTACTAAGTCATCGAAATTCTCATCGGAGCCTTGTAGTGGACGATCATGATATACTTGCTTTTTGGAACTTTTCTTAGTCATCTCATTCAATTTTTTTTCTCTGATTTCTTTAAACTCATCCATTTGGCTTCACTTTGATAAAGTGATGAAGAAGTGCATATAAATATTTAAGCTGGGACTAGTCATTAAATGAAGTGACGGTAGCAAACAATCGCTAAAGCATATATTTTTAGCAGTAATTACTGCTAAAAATATTATAAACTAAATCTTGAAAATTTTTTAATAATATTAATAGAAAAGAGTGCGAGCATTTGTGCTTAAAAATATGTTCCTATTTACAATCGCATTCAACACTCAAGGCGACGCATTAAAAGGACGCGCTTCTTTTGGAAGTGAATAATTTGGGAAAAAACCTCTATAGATCAAGGTTAAGTAAAAAAGCTAATTGGATCGCAAAGGAATTTCTCTCATCGGCATTGTCGGACGATTGGATACTAGAAGAAGATATAGACAATACAGAAGCTCATGACATTATGCTTTATGAGCAGGGCATAATACTTTTAGAGGATTTGAAAAAAATCCTCAAAACATTGGAAGAAGTGAGGTCCAAATATACAAATAGGAAATTATCAATTGATTATCACTTTGAAGATGTCCACGAGTTTATAGAACATTTAATCATAAAGGAGTTAGGAACAGATATTGGCGGGAAGATACATACCGGAAGGTCAAGGAATGACCAAGTTGCAACAGACATTAGAATGAAAGTTAGGTCTGAGTTGAACGAGGTTTCAGAAAAAATCCTTCGGTTTATTGAGATTCTCATATCATGTGCAAATGAAAATAAAGAAACTATAATGGTTTTATATACTCATACTCAACACGCCCAAATTGGCGTATTTGCTCATTACCTTCTTGCTCAAATCGATCATCTATTTAGGGACTTAGAAAGAGTTGAAGAATGTTACAAAAGAGTGAATTTTAATCCACTAGGCTCATCCGCCTTAGGCGGATCAAGCTTTAATTTAAAAAGAGCTAGAACTGCAGAATTGCTCGGTTTCGATGGTCTTATAGAAAATTCGATAGACTCAGTCAGTACGCGAGATTTTGCTTTAGAGGCAGTTTCCGATCTTGCGATACTAATGTCAAATTTAAGCAGGATAGCCCAAGACGTTATTTTATGGTCCACAAGTGAATTTAATTATGTGGAGATTGCTGACGAGTACGCATCTACTTCTAGCGTAATGCCACAAAAGAAAAATCCTTGTACTTTAGAGCTAATCAGAGCCAGAACAAGCAGAGTATATGGTAATTTAATTGATTTGCTAGCCATAATAAAGGGTTTACCGACTGGATACAATAGAGATCTTCAAGAAACCAAGACCCCTCTTAGATCCAGTTTTAAACTTGTAAAAGATTCGCTTGAAATATTGATAGGGATATTTAGCACAATCAAAATAAATAAAAAAAGAATGTATGAAACCGCATCTAATAGTTATGCCTTTGCAATAGACTTAGCTGAAGAGCTAGTTAGGAATGGGCTCTCTTTTAGAGAGGCACATATTGTTGTAGGGGAATCGATAAAAGCCCTAGCCAAATCAAATAAGAGAATAACAAATTTAGATCCAGAATTCCTGGTGAAATCATCGATAAAAAACTTTGGAAAAAAGATTTCTATAAGTGAAAAAAAATTGAGGGATATTCTTAATCCAGAACATTCCTTGAATAATCGAATAACCCGAGGTAGCGCCTCTCCTAAGGAAGTCAAACGGATGAGTGAAGAGAAGGACAGGAAATTGTTACTCTCTAGAAAAAGATTGGATCAACGTTTATGGAGAGCTAACAAGGCTAAAAGATTATTATCAAAGACTGTTAGCAATATTTTAGGTTAAAGGAGATGATAACCCAAATTGGGAAAAAATTCGAAAGTGGTTTTGGCGTATTCTGGTGGTCTTGACTCCACTTTAATAATGATATTATTGAAAACGAGATACAAGTACAAAGAAGTTATCCCAGTTTTAGTAGATGTAGGGCAAGGAGAAGATGAAATAAAAATTGCTCAGGAAAGGGCCGATACCATAGGAGAAGAAGTCATCTTCTTCGATTCCAAAGAAGAATTTGTTAAAGATTATATTTTTCGCTGCATAAAAGCAAATGGAAGTTACGAGGGCTACCCGATTGGTACTTCAATGTCACGTGTTTTGATCGCAACCAAAGTAGTTGAAATAGCAAAAAAATTTGAGGCCGATGCTGTTGCTCACGGTTGTACAGGTAAAGGCAATGATCAATTCAGAATGGAAAATGCATTCGGATATCTGGCTCCTGATAAGAAAATCATTGCTCCAATTAGAGAGCTTGACTTATCAAGACCGAAGGAGGAGGAGATCCTAATGAAGCAAGGAATTGACCCTAAGAGGAAAAAGGGAGTCCTAGGCGGGGACATAAATATGTGGTCACATTCAATAGGCAGTGGTCAAGTGGAGGATCTAAATAGTCAATATGAAGAGGATTATATATGGGCAGTTCCAACTGATAAAGCGCCAGATAAACCAACGGATTTTAAATTGACTTTTGGAGAAGGGGTCCCAATTGAATTGAATGGAATAAAGAATCCTGTTGAAACCATATTGCATCTTAACGAAATAGGTGGAGCGAATGGAGTTGGTAGAATAGACATTTTAGAAGATGGGATATTAAGCTTAAAGTCAAGAGAACTCTATGAGGCCCCAGCAGCTACTATACTTTTAAGAACGCATGCTGATTTAGAGCACCTAACTTTGACTAAGGAACAACTCAGATTGAAACATGAAATCGATAGGTTATGGTCGGATATGGTTTATCATGCCAGTTGGTTGCATCCGCTTAAGAAGGATTTGGATGCTTTTATAGATTCTACACAAAAGCATGTATCAGGAGTCATTAATTTCAGACTTTATAAAGGCAATATTAATATATTAAGCAGAGTCTCTTCCGACTCGTTGTTCGTACCTGAGCTGAGATCCATAAAGAAGGGTGGATTTGACCAACGTGAGGCAACCGGAGCGGTAAAGATTTCTTCCTTACCATACAAACTATATGGCAGTAAGAATAGATAGATTATGAAATTGACGCGCCATCTCCTCTTTCCCCCTTAAAAATTTTCAGTTACAGGATCTCACTATAGATAAAGAATTAAATTGAGTTACCAAATGTGAAATTATGTGACTCCTCTATTACAAGGATCTGGAATTATAATTAATCTCAATATTAGGACGAAAGGCGGTTTAGCCCATGATATTGTCATCTGAGAAGATAAAGGAAAAAATAATTAAGAAATATAATTCAAATCCCAACAATTGGCGGATGATCTTCGGTAAAGACAACCACGGGCATTACAATACAGCAATAGCACAAGATTCTGAATTATGGCTTATCAAAGAAGAACAAATAAATCCATACAAATTTGTTGGTTATGGAACAAAAATAAGTACCGATAAGAGCTTGTTAGAAGGAATGGCTCCATACACCTTTGGGCTTAGACCGCTTTCTGAAAAACAAATTGAAGATTTAATTACAATGATAAACTACGATAACAATAAGTTAAGAGAAGTTTTTTCTGATATTTTGAATGCGAAACCTGTTTCTCTCAATAATGTCGATTCACATTTGACTCTTCAAGGCCCAATATTTAGTTCAAACTCTTCGATGGACTTAATCTCTAGAAAAAATAAGGATCTTGATTTGAAACTTAGGAAAGAATTGAAAAAAATAGTTTATAAGAAGTATGCTCATATAATGAAGCCGTACTTGTAGATTCCAACTGAAATTTTATTAGCAAGATAATTTTTAAATTATGTCCTCTCCATTTTTCAGAAAGATATTCAAAATTAATACTTACATAAAGTTTGATAAGGGAAGACCATATGAAGCCTATAGAATTAACTATGGTTTCTTTGAATGCTGCGCTATATGCTAGCCTCGGTTATTTAACATACCTTGGAATATTTGCTCCAATAGTGGGCGTAGTCAGATTCTGGGGAATAGCGGTGGTAGTTCCAGCAATTTTTACTACATTATTTGGCCCCATGGTTGGAGGATTAGGAGCATCTATCGGCATTTTTATCAGCGACATGATAATTCACGGAAACGCGCTCTTAAGTATAACAGTAGGCGTCCCTGCAAACTTTGTTATGTTTTATTTGATTGGTAGAATTGCCCGAATCGATTATTCTAATGAAAAATATTCTAGATTAAGTGTGACTTTGGGAGGTTTATCGATAGGCATATTATTCATAATTGGCTGGCTTATCGGATCAAATTTTAGTTTATCGATGGCGTTTGTATTTCTCTTTTTTGGATTATTAAGCATAATTCTTCTATCCCTATTTGAAAGATATTGGCCGAGGTGGAAAAGTTTTGCACTTGGTTCGATCATTGGAAATGGTGTCGGAAGTGCGATAGTTGGACTTGGAGTGTGGGCTTTCAGTCAATTTTTCATACTCCCAGGAACACTTGGTCAAGACCTCCCACTTATTGCAAGCTTGATTTGGTTCACATGGACATTCTCGAATCAAATGCCATTTCTCCTAGCACTTTGTCCACCGATTCTGAAAGTTTGCCATAGAGTATTTCCAGGAATTATTTCAAGCCAAAAGACTCAATAAATTTCAAATAGCTAAATACAGGCGAGTTTTTTCTACTGCTCACGAACTTAATTTCTTAGAGTTGCCTTGAATATGCATAAAAAATTTGAAAAGGCCGAAGCTTTTAGCCCTGCAGGAATAACAAGTTTTTTTGAAATTTGTGATGAAAAAAAAGATGGGAGTGCGATAAAGGATCCGTTATTAATCGGCGCTCGTGGTGGCGGATTTGTAATATCAAAAGGAGTTCTAACAAGAGTTTTTGTGAAAAAATCAACAAATCTAACAATAAAGGTGAGCATTAATCACGCTGTAACCAAAAGAGCGGAAACTACAAAAGCCGTTATTAAGAGAGTCCTCGAAAATACGAGTCAAAATCATGAAGTTAAAGTAGAGCATTATGTTGACGTCCCAATTGGTTCAGGATTTGGATCTAGTGGAGCAGGAGCACTATCTACGGCACTTGCATTGAATCAGGCATTGAACTTAGGACTGAGTTATAACGAATTGGGTAGAATTGCTCATGTTGCTGAGGTTGAATGTAAAACAGGATTAGGAACGGTTGGACCATTAATGTTGGGCGGATGCATATTAACGACTAAAAGTGGGGCGCCAGGATTTAATGCAATTGACAGAATTCCATTAAGACCTAGCCATAAGATAGTGTCAGTTCATTTTGGACCAATTCCTACAAAAAAGATAATAACAAAAAAGAGTGCAAAACCCAGAATTAATGAATGGGGGGGCAAATCATTAAGCTCAATAATCCAGAGGCCAACTATTGAAAATTTCATGAAAGTAAGTAAAGAATTTGCAGAAGGAATCGGCTTAATGACTGATAAAGTCACAAAGGCCATAAATATGATAGAAAGCGCAGGAGCCATAGGAGCAACCCAAAATATGATAGGAGAAGCCGTGCATTCAATCGTTGAAGAAGACGTTGTAGAAAAAGTCGTAAATTCGGTAAGAAAAATAGGAAGTAATGTAATAATTGCCAAATTAGATAATATCGGAGCAAGATTACTTTAAAATAATTTTTATAAACATCAACAAACTAAATTCTAGCCTGGCGGGGATTGCCAAGCCAGGTCAAAGTGAGTAGTAAGTAGAATTCAGCTACTCTTGAAAGCGCAGGACTGAGGTTGGCAGATAGTAAGAGCTAAAACAAGTCAATACTCATTATGATAAGAGAATTGGCTTTTGCAGCAGAACTCCTGTCCCGTAGGGGTTCGTGGGTTCGAATCCCACTCCCCGCACCATAATACAAATCCAGTCCACTTAAGTACAATTTGCATTTTACTTGAAGAAAGAGAGCTACAGACCAACTACTATAGAAACGAGTGTTAAATCTTTAAAGACTCTAGCTAGATCTTGTGACTTAGATGATCCTGATAGCGTTAAAGGTGCCATTGCTCTAAGAAATGTCAGTAATGGTAGAAAAGAAGTTTTAGTTAATTCATAAAATGGCAATTTACCATAGAAAAATGGGTTCGAGTAAAATTTGTGGCGGACACGCAGGGATTTGGAAATATAAGGAAAAGGATTCTGGATAATCCTTTATCCGAATACTTAAATCAGTTATGTAAAAATTTTTAGCCATGCCTTATTGAAACATGTATAGA
>CAYFUV010000028.1:0-44077 GCA_964346435.1 uncultured Candidatus Bathyarchaeia archaeon
ACGGGTAAAAAGTCTTATTTCTAGTTATAATCGATTTGGCTTAAAAGATTATTTCTCACAAGCAAATTCTAGTTCTTGTTTACTCCATTAGCCCTTCCTATCTTCCTTTTGATAATTGCGTACATGAGATGAGATGCGTTACGTTTTGTGTGTGTGGGCAACAAGGTACCCAAACACGGAACCTTCCAGTCATTCTTTCCAAGAAGCTTATTAACCTGCGAGTATGTATGATTCGTCCATAAGTATAAAATATAAGCGCTAATCAAAAAAAGATAGGAAGCGAAAATATCGTTTAGGTTGCTGTTTCAAGCTTGGCTAGATTATTTCTATTTTTCACTATCGATTTCTTAATGGAAATTATAGATGCCGCAGTGGCTTTGTTGATAGGTTATTTTGCTTTTAAGGGTTTCAGATTAACTAAAGAAAAAATCTTCCTTTATCTTCATTTCAGCTTTATACTATTGGGAGTAGGTTTCTTAGCTGATGGATTGACCACGCGCATGCTTTTAGTAAGACCTAGTAAATTCGCAATATTCGTGGCCAATTTTGGATACGTGGTCCTCTTCATAACAGAGCTGATAGCTTATAGCTTATTGATATTTGCCTATATCCAGCAAACTAAAAAATTGGCATCCTCACCGAGACTGTTCGTCCCCCCGATCCTAGCCCAATACGGTCCTATTCCAGAGACGATCATTTTTTGTTTGACCACTTACATTACAATACAATGTGCCGTAAATTACAGTGTAAGGAAAGATCGGAATTCATTGTTGGTTCTATTTGGGTTCACCATGATAGCGGCCAGCCATGCTGTATTTCCGTTTTTAAAATTTAGCGGTCTGTTATTTATCTTAGCTCATTCCATGCAATTGATTGGCTTCCTATCTCTTTTAGCCATGCTCCTTCAGGTGTTACGCAGTAAATGAGTTTCAAACCGACCAAATATCGATCAGAATTAAAAATTCTTGTAGATATCTTGAACGTTATTAGGCAGGAGAACGAGGCTGGACCTACAAAAATCCTGTATAAGGCAAATCTGTCATATGATAGGTTAGTAAAATATCTAGAGAAATTAAAATCGATGGAATTAATTGTTGAGTTCGAGAGCAAATCCAAATCCTATGCATTGACTGAAATGGGTTTTGAATTTCTGAGAGAGTTCCGAAAATTCGAAAAATTTGCTAGGGCTTTTGGTTTCATTCTCTAAGTCCGTATGTAAAATTATGGCGAATATCGAAGCGCATGCTTTTATCGCTGCAAAAGAATCCTTCTAATCGAGTCAATGATCAATACTATGCCGCCAGCCCATATTATGTAAGGCAGGATGTCCAGTATCCGCTTCTCTATTGGGGGCGGATATATCGTTATCCAGACTAGTTGCATAGCCCATAAATAAATAGCCAATCCTGCAATTAAGGAGATTGTGCCGACTAACAATTCTATCATAATGATCCTTTTTTCTCTCATAACATTACGATTATCCTGCAACTCGATTAAAGATTGCTATTCATTGTTGGCCATCCGACACGGAGGCATCAACAACTTTATATTACCGTCGTATAACTAATCTTAACGGTGTTATAGATGGAAATAGACGAAGTCAAAAAAGTTCTCGACGAGATCAGGCCTCAGATTAAATCACATGGCGGAGATGTTGAACTGGTAGAAGTAAAGGATGGGATCGTAAAAGTAAGCTTAACGGGCGCATGTGCAGGCTGTCCTATGTCTCAGATGACGCTTCAGAATGGTATAGAGAAATACCTGAAACAGAAGATTCCTGCGATTCAAAAGGTGGAAGCCGTCTAGTCATTCGCCGATGTTTTGAAAATTAAGTTTAGCTCATTTAGTGCGACGAATTTATTTGATACCTTCTTATGAGGTCTTTTGAAAGACAGCTTGGCATACGCGAGAATAACTCATTCTGGGATAGAATAAAAAAATCGTATATTTATGCACGTGTTATTCTATCTCCTTAACTGAATAATATTGTGATGGAGTTGACTTCCGATAAGATAACACTTGCTCATGGTGCTGGCGGAGTATTGATGAGCAAGTTTGTTAAAGAGATCATTCTAAAATATTTTAAGGGATGGCATGCAGAAATCCCTTTGGAAGCGTTGGATGACTCAGCGGTAATCGATGACGTGGCCTTCACTACGGACTCTTATACTGTTGCCCCGATCTTCTTTCCTGGAGGAGATATTGGTAAATTAGCGGTTGCTGGAACCATCAATGATCTCGCTGTCATAGGCGCTGATCCAAAGGCTATATCTTCTGGATTCATAATAGAAGAAGGATTCCCTGTATCTGATCTAGAAACGATTCTAGAAAGTATGAGAAAAGTATGCGTGGAATCGGACGTCGTCCCAGTTACTGGCGACACAAAGGTTTTGGAGAAAGGGGGGATTAACAAGATTATCATTAACACCTCTGGAATTGGGAAGAGGAGTAAATACTTGGACGAGAACTTGAATGTTGTCAGGAGATATAGACCGATAAAATCGCGCTGGTTATTGGATTCAAATCTGAAAAGCGGGGATAAGATCATAGTAAGCGGGACTATTGGCGACCATGGTTTGGCAATTCTATCGTTCAGAGAGGGATATGCGTTTAGCAACAAAATAATTTCGGATGTTGCTCCGCTGAATTCTATCGTTAAAGATGTTCTAAAAGTGGGTGGTATAGTCTGCATGAAGGACCCGACTAGAGGCGGGCTATCGAATACTCTGAATGAATGGTGTGAAAAATCCGCTATCGGTATTATGCTAAATGAAGGCAAGATCCCAATTCGTGAGGATGTTCGCGCAGCCTCTGAAATGCTTGGAATAGACCCCTTGGAAGTAGGAAACGAGGGAAAAATAGTGTTGGGCGTAGTTCCTGGTGAGGCTGAGGGGATTCTCGAAACCTTAAGGAAGACGAGGGACGGAAAAAATGCCGAGATAATCGGCGAAGCCAGTAAAGACTTTAATTGCGTTGTTGTAGAGACTACTGTCGGTGGTAAAAGGATCCTCCCTCCCCCGGTTGGCGATCCTGTTCCTAGGATATGCTAGTCATTCGAGGATTATATCGAGTATCAGGATCTTTTTAATGGGATTTTCGGGATCCATATTTATACTGAATGTTGCAGGCCCCCTCGATGGAGACCATGCATGGACCTACAGGTTCTTCAGGTGTACAGGCCTTTCCAAATGAGGGGCATTCCATAGGGTCTATGATTCCTCGGAGGATTTCTCCGCATCTGCATACTTCTGGTCCCTCGGTGAAAGCTTCATCTATTTTTTCCAACTCATGCTCATATCTTTTCCTAGCATCATACCCTTCGAACCTGTTTTTTAGCACCATCCCAGATTTTGGTATTATCGGAAATCCGCGCCAAGCAATATCTGATCGATGGAAAACTTCTTCTAACGCCTTCAAGGCCTTGATGTTTCCCTCATACCTGACCGAGCGTTCATACTCGTTTTCTACCCTTGCTTTCCCTTTCGTTATCTGGTTGGCAAGCATTAATACCGCCATCAGCATATCGAGCGGCTCAAATCCTGCGATTACTTGAGGAATATTGTATTTTTGAGTGACTTTCTCGTATGGTCTGACTCCAATCACTGTACTAACATGCCCCGGCTCGATGAGCCCATCGAGCTTAAGTTCACCCATTCCTAATAAGGCGAGAAGAGCTGGAGGAATGTAACGGTGGCAGCATAGTATTGAAAAATTCTCAGGAGGCCCATCCAGTACGGCTTTTGCAGTACTTGGGGCAGTTGTCTCAAAACCTACGGCCATAAACACGACTTCTTTATCGATTTTCTTGGCGATTTCAGTAGCATCCTCTACGCTATATACTATCCGCACATCGTATCCTTCAGCACGTTGGTCGAGTAAGGAGCCCAATTTACTTGGAGCCTTGGCAACGTCGCCAAATGTTGCAATGACTTTTCCGCTTCTAGCTAGAGCTATTGCTTCACCGAATTCTCTTGTAGTTGTAACGCAAACTGGACACCCAGGTCCTTGTCTGACTTCAATCCCGCATCGCTTGAGGGATTCATCTAAACCATATCGGATTATGGTATCTTGATGGGTTCCACAGACGTGCATTAACCTGATGTTTAATCTCATGTCCTCTAGTTTTTCGATGATCTTTTTTGCCAGTGTTTTATCTCTGTATCTGAACATTCTTTCCTCGCATTCACTTTAACATCTTGATGGCTTTTACAAAAACATCTTTTCCCTTGACGATCTTGACAAATCCCTTACATTCGGGGCAAGTCAGGGTAGGTATAAAAAATGGTAGGCATCCTTGCTGTCGAATTGAATATTTCCTTTATACCCACATTTTTCACATTCAACTATTGGGTCTTCCTCCTCGATAGTGAGTTTTGAACCCTCCATAATTGTTTCCTTAGTCAGCAAACCAAAGTAGAATTTCACTTGCTCTATGCCCAAAACCGCCAATCTGCCGATGATTAGCTTAACCTCTTTTACTTTTTTCGCTTTACGTTTCTCCGCCTCGCCAATCACAGTCTCTACTATTCGCATCGTTATTGGATATTCGTGCAATACTTCCTCTCTCCCTCTTTGAACATTTCATAGAGATAATAGCTTTATAAGAGACTCGATTCCAGTACCATCTTTGCAGTTTGTTCTCACGGTTTTAATACGTGGATTTATATGCTTTATCTCATCCTCAAGTTTCTCCAAATTTACTTCCATGGTTTCAGTCAAATCTACTTTATTTATGACTACCATATCGGTCTCCAGAAACGCCAATGGATGTTTAACTACAACATATTGCCCTTCTGTTACACTTATCACAACCACTCTCTTTTCAACTCCAAGTTTGAAGTCGGATGGGCAGATTAGATTTCCAACATTCTCGATGAATATCAAGTCCGTCTTTTCCAGATCTAGTCTATCAAGAACTTTGTTGATTATATGTGCTTCGAGATGGCACTCTCTGCCAGTATTTATCTGTATCACATTAATCCCATGTTTGCCGATAATGTCAGCATCAATCGTGGTGGCCAGATCACCATTTATGACCGCGATAGAATAATTTTCTTTAAGCTTTTCAACGAGATTATCTATCAAGGAAGTTTTTCCGGTTCCGACCGAGCCCATAAATTCGAAAGCTCTTATTCCATTCTTTTCAAATATCTTCCTATTTTCTTCAGCTAATCTCTTATTAGTCTCGAAAATGTCCTTTTCAACATCAATTGTTTCTACATCTTCTACGTTAATTACTTCTTTCAAACTCAATCACTTAAATTGTGGTCTTGAATTATTACTGCCTCTCTAAGATCTCCTTCCAGATTTTTAAGGACTCCTCAGCGCTCTTCTCATCCATGATTTGAATTGCAAATCCAGCGTGAATGATGACGTATTCTCCAACTTTTGCATCCACAAGAGAAGTATTTACCCTTCTTTTTATGTCGCCGCCGAAATCGACTATCGCGTTTTCTCCCTTTATCTCCAAGACTTTCGCGGGTACGGCCAAACACATATGAACCACGGGGCTCAGACAGACTTTCATAAGGATAGGCGGAGCCTAGATAAAAACCTTTAAAGTCAATCCAGTAGCAATGACTTGTCCAAATGATATCCCGCCGTCACCACAGGGCGCTTGTTTATGGGTAATCGGAGTAAGACCGTTTTTTCGTATCAAGCGGTCAATTGTTTGAGT
Organism: uncultured Candidatus Bathyarchaeia archaeon; assembly: GCA_964346435.1. Lineage (GTDB taxonomy): Archaea > Thermoproteota > Bathyarchaeia > 40CM-2-53-6 > RBG-13-38-9 > JAOZGV01. The sequence continues at coordinate 5,678 of CAYFUV010000028.1, forward strand.
CATCTGTTTATTGTAAGCTACTCCGCCTGTAAAACCGATATTTTTAACCCCCAGCTCGTTTGCTTTCTCAATTGCGAGCAGGGATAACCCATCTGCTAAATATTTTTGGGCTGAAAATGCAAGATCTTGTTTTGGATAGTTATCTATATTCGTAAAGATTTCTGAAATCAGGAATGTTGTATCTATTGTATTCCCCTCGATTCTCGGTTTTAGATTTAGCCGATCTTTTCCATTTAGTGCACATGCCTCGAGTTTTATCGCAGGCTCGCCTTCATATGTCCTTTCGTAACATACGCCTAGGAGTGATGAAACTGCATCCAATATCCTTCCGCAACTGGTCGTATATGTTAAATTTCCCCTTCCAAGATGATTAAATAAAATTTCGATCTCTTCTTTACCATACGGGAAATATTTTGCTTTGTCATAAAGCCAGTCCTTAAAGTCATTATCCCTCCTAAGGATTCCGGCAACCATTCTAAGGGGGTATCTGGTTGCTTTATCCCCGCCGGGCATAGGTTGTTCTTGTAGATGGCCCAAACGTTGAAAACCTTCATCGTCCCACCATAGAACCTCTCCTCCCCACGCCTTCCCATCTAGGCCATAACCGAAACCATCACACACGATACCAATCGCGTTCCTAAATTCATTATCGGCCAGTAAAGAGGCTAAATGGGCAAAATGGTGTTGAATCGGCATAACTTCGCAAGATGATTTCTCCGCCAAATCTAATGCGAACTTGGTAGTAGAGAATTTTGGGTGATAATCGTGTGCGATATAATCGAATCCAGCCTTCATTAGGTTTGTAAAATGATTTATAGCGTTCTCGAGGTAGTTCAAAGTCTCAAGGTTTTCTACATCGCCAATATATTGGGTTAAAAAGGCCTTATCATCCAATAAAATGCATCCAGTAACATTTTCCTCTGCTCCAACTCCCAAAATACGTTTTTTTATTTTGGATTTTAGTTGTATAGGTACGGGCACGTAGCCCCTCGATCTTCGGATTATGTATGGATTTTTACCAATAAACTTGACTACGGAGTCATCACATCGCTGGGCGATCTTTCTGTTGTGTAATAGAAAGTAATCCACAATTGAGCCCAGCCTTTTAAATGCCTCTTCGTTTTCGACGATTATTGGCTCGCTTGGAGGATTTGCACTTGTCATAACGAATGCAGGCTCGTCAACTTGATCAAAAAGCATATGATGTAAACCTGTATATGGTAGCATAACGCCGATATTATGAAGTCCCGGGGAGATCTGATCCGAGAGATAGTACTCCTCACTTTTTTCGAGGAGAATGATAGGGTGGATGGGGGATGTTAATAGCTCTGCCTCCTTTTCTCCAGCTTTTGCAAAAGTCTTCACTTCTTTCAATCCCTTTGCCATAATAGCGAAAGGTTTTTGGGCCCTATACTTAACCCCTCTCAGCTTGGCTATAGGACTTGAATCTAGAGTTGAGGTAGCTATATGAAATCCTCCATTCCCCTTTATCGCGATGGTATTTCCTTCTTCCATAAGTTTGCCAGTTTCTACGATAGAATTTTCAATTTTTAACGTATCGCCCTTATTCGTGGTTAAGAAAGCTTCTGGACCGCAGATTGCGCATGCGACGGTTTGAGCGTGAAATCTACGGTTCTTTGGTCTATGATATTCGTCTCTGCAGCTAGAACATAAAGCATATTCCGCCATAGTAGTATTTGGTCTATCGTATGGGAGTTTCTCTATTATAGTATACCTGGGTCCACAATCTGTACATGTGATGAAGAAGTAATTATGCCTTGGATTACCCAGATCTCTCAGTTCTCTTAAACACTCATTGCATATGGATACGTCAGGAGGTATTATCGATCCATGAAATTTTTTTCTTTCAAAGCTTTTGTAAATCTTGAATTCCTTAAATCCTTTTTCACTTTCGCTATGATCGATTGAAAAGTCATAGATTTGTGCGAGTGGCGGATGTTTCTTTTTCACTGCGTTGGCAAATTTTTCAATTCTCTTTGCTTCGCCTTCTACAACTATTTCAACAACAGCATCTCCACGGTTACGCACAAAACCTACGAGCCCATATTCTAACGCCTTTCTATATACGAATGGTCTGAAACCAACCCCTTGAACAATTCCAGAGGCGATTATCTTCGAATGCAAATCTAACACCTAGTTCCGAAATTTACTGCGCGCAATTAGATTTCTTAAGCATTAGATAAATAAACACAACTCACTTCTGGACGGCCCATACCTCTCGGGTTTTAAATGGAATGTGTTACATAAATGACTTTGCAATTTCAGCTACAGTCGATATGAAGAATTCTACTTCATCCTCTGTATTATATATATAAGTTGATGCTCTCACTAATCCTTTTGGAGTATTAAGTAGCTCTTTCATCAACGGGATGGCGCATAGGTGACCCGATCTGACCATAATCTTTGCTGTGATATCTAGAGCCAATGCTATATCATGCGGATTCAATTCTCCAATATTAAAAGAAATTATGCTAATTCTCTTCCTCGCGTCTTTTGGGCCATACACATGGACACCAGGAATATTGATTAATCCATTGTACATCTTGTCTGTCAGTTTTTTCTCATGCATCACAATTTCTTCAAATCCAACTTTTCTGAGATAATCGATGGCCGCGCCCAACCCTATGACTTCTCCAATAGCTGGCGTTCCAGCCTCAAAACGTGCTGGAGGCTTGACCAATTCATAATTTTGAAGATTAACATCTTTAACGGCGCCTCCCCCAATACACAAAGGCTCTATGGTTCCCATTAATTCCTTGCGTATGTATAGCACACCTGTCCCTGTAGGGCCAAGAATTTTATGGCCTGAAAAAACGAGGTAGTCACAATCAATCTCCTTGACATCTACCTTAAAATGGGGAACGGATTGTGCGGCATCGATAAGAATTTTTGCGTTATGATCATGCGCGATCTTGGCAACTTTCTTAACGGGCGCGATCGTCCCAAGCACATTAGAAACATGGCTTAATGTTACGAGATCTGTTTTTTCGTCTATAACTTTTTCAAAATCAGCAAGATTGAACTCGCCATGCCTGTTTGGCCTGACTATTTCGACATCTATGCCATAGAGATTTCTTAATCTTAACCAAACTATGTAATTTGAATGGTGCTCTATAAGTGTTGTAACCACCTTCTTCTTTTCATTCCAATCCGGTCCATTTGCTACCGTATTTATCCCCTCGGTAGTATTTTTTGTTATTACTATCTCCTCCGGTTCCGCATTGATCAATTCAGCGATTTTAATGCGAGCGTTCTCGAATTCATCGTCTGCTTTCTGAGAAACGCTATGAATGGCTCTTCCTATATTCGAGCGGTATTCATGATAAAATTCCATCATTTTTTCAATAACTGGATTGGGCGTGAGGCTACTTGCTGCATTGTCCAAGTAGATTATGTCTTTATCTAATATCGGGAAATTCTTCCTAATCTCTTTCATATCAATCAAATTAGAGTCCACTCTATGACATAGAATAATATATTTATACACCACTTATGGGCCTAAAATATAAACAAGTAAATTTGAAACCATCTTAATATTAGCGCATTCAATAGCCTCTAGATCAATAAAAACTTAAGTTGATTAACTAAAATTCAATGTTTGGTGATAGAAAACTTGTCGGCGATAACTAGAGTAATGACCACAAAAATTGACTTAGGAATTAATTCAAAAAAAGTGGTGGAAGAAAGCGTTGCAGTTGAGGGGCCTATCGACCTTTATATAAACGAAGAGCAAATCCTCACTTTTTTTGCCTCTCCAATGCAGAAAAAAGAGTTGGCAATAGGATTTCTTCTTGATGAAGGCATAGTAAAAAAATTGAACCAGATAAAAAAAATTGAAATTAAAGATGATTCAATAAAAATCGACACTATATCCAATGTCAAGACTAGGATCGATGCCTTCAAAGTTATTAGAAAAATCGATACAGCTTGCGGATCAACAGAAAATTTTTTCAAACTCTTGGACAGGCTCGATAGGCCCATAGTGAAGTCCGACTACAGCGTCAGAGCAGATGAAATCTCTAGAATGGTAGATGAACTAAACAAAGAATCCAAGATTTTTCATTTAACTGGTGGAATACATTCGGCCGCTATATTCTTAGATGGTGTCTTGGTAGCTTTTTCCGAAGATATTGGAAGACATAATGCTGTTGATAAAGTAATAGGCGCCTCATTTCTAAAAAAAATAGATTTCGGAAAATGTGTTCTGGTTACTTCAGGCAGACAGCCAGCAGACATAGTGATGAAAACCGCAAGAATTGGAATACCTATCGCGGCCTCGATTTCCGGTCCGATAAGCTCAGGCATAGTCGTTGCAAAAAAGACAGGTGTGACTTTGGTATGCTTCGCTAGGGGTAGAAGAATGAACATCTATTCTATTCCGGAAAGAATTATTTTTCACAACATATCTTGATAGGAGATGGAAATTTTTTCGAATTTAAGTTATAATTAACGCGACTATATGATTTATGTTGCTCTGTCTCAGGCCAATTAAAAGAGCTCATTTTTTAAGGCTCCCACATTAATTTCTTAAGAAATCTAAGATTTGAGGCGCATAAAGTTCATTATAAATAGTTAAAGGTTCCAAGCAGAATGACAAATAGGAATCCCAAAAGACTTTTCTTGGTATGTGCAGAAGTGGATAGATCTAATTCAAATTAGGATGCAATAATGTTCAAATAATTCGGCTATGCAAATTAAGTTCGGTGGTTCAACAAACATGTGGGGAGTCCTTGTTCTTGTAGGTGGAAATAGCAATAGGATGAAAGAGAATAAGGCGCTTATGACTTTAGGAGACAAACCCTTATTGTTACATGTGATAGAAAAATTTTTGGGGTTAGACCTTGAGATCAAGGTGGTTATCGGTAACAATGACGAAATTAGCAAGTATTCTACTTTACTTCCATCCAAAGTTGTCTTGTTGAAGGATTGCGTTAAGGATAAAGGTCCATTGGCCGGTATGTTTACTGGAATGCGATATATGCATTCTAAATACGCATTGGTTCTGCCTTGCGATTCTCCGTTTATTAAAAGAGAAGTATTAGAATATTTATTGAGCGTGGCTAAAAGAGCCGATGCCGATGCGGTCATTCCTAGGTGGCCAAATGGATACCTCGAACCTTTGCACGCCGTCTATAAAGTTTCTTCAGTAATACCTGCTATAGGAGCCGCGTTAAAGCGAGAGAAGTTATTTATTATCGATATGATCAAGCGATTGGATAAAGTTGTTTATGTAGATACTGACAAAATTAAGAATTTTGATCAAGAATTAATCACCTTTTTTAATTTAAACAGTCAAGAAGACTTCAAGAAGGCTGAAGAGTTATTTTCGAGATTGTGAAAATCACTCCCAAGTCTGACTTAAACCATTTTAACTAATTTAAGGACTTTCTTTCAATCTCTAGTAAGGATAATGAGAGCGAGTTTTAACACATGCTTCATAGGGCGCAGGTGTTCTGAAGATTAGAATAAGCTTAAAGTTAAACCTATCCATTTCCTTCTTCAAATCGAGGCCCTAAGGTATCTAGGCGCTTAAGATTCTTGCTCTGAGCCACTTCATCCAAAAAGTTTGTATAGAGATCCTCTAGTCCAATAGGTATATTCTCTTTCAATTTATATTGATTAATTACTTTAAAGTAGCTATTACATACTTTGCAATAAGTGACTTCGAATGCTTCTCTCCTTTCTATAAAGAAATACCCTTTCTTTCTAAAGTCTTCATCTTCGCAATTTGGGCATTTGAAAATATTCATCGCATATTCAGCTTCACAGAATGTGCAATGGAACCGCCAGACCTCTTCCTCATTCTTTACGACGATGAAAGGGATCCTGTTACAAATAGGACATATAGTTTTATTCCAATTGTCAAGAAATCCCTCTTTCTTCACATTATTGGCTAACGATTTCATCAATGGTTGAACGAGCATATCTACAATCGTCTCTAGAAATTTATTGGGTAAACCGAATTTATTTGCTAAAGATAGAAAAAATTCATAACCATTCCCTAATCTTCTTTCAATAAATTCCGGGATTAGTTTAGATGTGTTCTCCAAGAACCTTAATTTTTTAAACTCCTCGATGTTAAGCCTTTCACCCTCCTCTATGACCGCCAAGAAGGTCTTATGAAGGGCTTTGAGATCAAATATTGAAGGTTTGAGAAAAGAGGATAAAGCCTTTCCCTCTTTTAGACTTCTATCTTGAAGTTCGTCTAGAAATTCTTTAGCAATCGGGTCAATAGTTGTTCCTCTTTTAGTATCTTCTAAAAGGGGCCTTTGGACCTTTAGCAACATCTTATAGATTTTTATTTGTCCCTTAAAAGTAGGATATCTCTTTTCAAACTCATCTATTTCAGAAAGCAGAGATTCGAATCGTTTCACATGTTTTATCTCCTGGAAATATATATTTTAAAGGAAAATGCTTTTATAGGATTTTCGTGAACTTATTTAGAAATCTTATGTTTGGAGAATCACTCGTATGGTTTCATTATCTTCCTCCAGAAGAGACTTCCTGAAGATTTCAGGTTTAACAATCCTGACAACGCTAATTCCTAGAAAAGGAATTTCAAAAGCTGTGGCTACTACTCAGACTCTTAAAGTTATTCAAGCACAAAAAATTCCAACAGTTTGTACTTTTTGTGCGGTTGGTTGTGGAATTATCGCAACCGTTGCTGACGGAAAAGTTTTGGGTACAGAAGGCGATCCCTACAGTCCTCTTAACCAAGGTACACTATGTCCAAAAGGTATAGCTTCTGAACAACTGTTTAACAATCCAATGAGGCTTACTTCCCCAATGATGCGAACAAACCCTATGAAAGGGATCGATGAAGATCCCGGCTGGAAAACCATATCATGGGGCGAGGCTTTTGATACTATGGGGGATTGGGTGCGTAATGCAACGGATGACGAAGTAAGCAGACTCCGTAAAGAAGGCATTATGCTGAAAAAAGACTCTAGGAATGGAGAAAAATACTATTTTGATGGGCATGATTTTCCAATCAGCTGTCTAGGCTCTGCTGTTTATAACAATGAGGAGGCCTACTTGAATCGTAAGCTCTTAACAATCATGGGCTCAAATAACATTGACCACTGCGCTAGAAGATGCCATTCTTCAACGGTTGTCGCTCTCGGCAATACTTTCGGTTTTGGAGCGATGACAAACCACTTCAACGATATGCAATGGGCAAATGTAATAATACACCAAGGTGGAAATCCTGCCTCGGCACACCCAGTAGCATATCGATGGCTTGGAAAAGCAAAAGGCAGGGGGGCAAAAGTCATAGTTCTCGACCCAAGGTACTGCAGAAGTGCAACGCAGGCAGACATTTACGGTAGAGTTAGAGTTGGAACAGATACAGCTGTTTTCCTTGGAATTACAAAATATGCTATTGATGAAGGCCGTGAGGATAAAGCGTTTCTAACAGCAAATACAAACTCATCATATGTTCTTGATACGACAAAATACCCTTATGGCTTTGTTACAGTTGAATCTAAATCTTCAGTAGATTTCGGAGGAAATAAGAACCTTTGGTATGGCTTGAATGTTCCAGCTGTTAAGAAGAAGGGAGTTGAGGGACTTCAACCATGGTGTGAAGTGAGGCCCGATGATCGTGAACTTGATTGGACTTCTAAAGATGGAAAGAGGACAGTTTTTAACGTTCTTTATTCTGATGTTTTGAGCAATTACACTCCTGAAGAGGTATCAAGAATTACGGGACTTTCTGTTGAAAAGTTTTTAGAGATCGCAGAAACCTTCACAAAGTTGAGTGCAGAAGGCAGAAATCTGTCACCGCCCAGAGGTGGGACGGTTACTTATGCTATGGGACTTACCCAACATACGAATGGAGTCCAACTTCTAAGATCACTAACAATAATGCAGCTAACTCTGGGCAATATGGGGAAACGCGGAGGTGGAGTTAATGCGATCAGAGGTCAAAACAATGTTCAAGGAGCAACAGATATGCTTGTTCTATGCCATAATTTGCCAGGTTATGTTCCTGTTCCCACATCTGAAATGCAGATAAGGGAGGAGCAGTTATGGAAAAATCTTAGCATGCCATCAGATGTGACCGAAAAGTGCGCTGTAATTAGAGATACTACGATACCAAAGGATTATGAATTAGAGAGAGGAAGTCTTCTTAAAATAGACAGCATCCTCAAAGCAGGAAGTTTCATTTCAACTGGGAGCAAGGGCGGTGGACTTGAAAAAGCTGCTGGATCGAAACTTACCGAAGACCTTGCTCTGACCGAGGATGGCGAATTAGAAGAAGATAGTACGCTTAAAGCGGGTAGTTTAATTAAAAAAGGAAGTCAGCTTTCAAATCCATGGTATATGAATACTTTAACTCGAAGGACCTATGCCCTGTGGGCTTTATATCAAAGAGTATGGGGAATATTTGTTGGGACTTTCCCGCTTGGAGATCCTAATAAAGGCGCAGTTATTTCCGACCTACCTTTCAACGTCGGTCACTTTACTATAGACATGCAAAGAGCTTTTGGTTATGGGAAAATGAAAGTTCAATTCATCATGGGCGAAAACTCTGTTGTAACTGATGGAGGTGCCTCTTCGACTTACGAGGAACTTCGCAACGGTCCTGGAAAGTTAATTGTCGGTGATATCTGGCGAGAAACCGAAACCAGTCGATTAGCAGATATTATTCTGCCTATGGCAACGGTTTATGAACGAAATGGAAGTGTCTCCAACTCAGGTAGGTGGATCCAATGGCGATGGAAAGTATGTGATCCTCCTGGAGATGCAAAGTCTGATCTGTCCGCTTTCATCAACTTATACAAGGTATTGCGTCATCGGAATGCATTAAAACTTCCCTCGGAGAGATTCATTGAAGATCATGGAAGTATCGTTGATCCAGAAACAAACAAGACACTTGCAGAACAAGGATGGATTGAAAACATAGAAGGGAAAGAACTCTGGGGCCCAAGGCCAAGCCCAGATACTAATTGGGATTGGTACGCTGATCCTGATATTGAGAATGGAAAAGCTGCTGAACAAGTTTACGCTGAGATAGACGACGCCGTTTTTCTATATAAGGGGCAGTATCGCAATAAACATTTAACCGATCCTGAAGCTAAAACTTGGGCTGTTAAAGCTTTAGATAAGAAAATGGGTGAAAATCTATCAAAGAGGCGCTTATACTCTTTAAGATCCGGTCTTGATGAAGAATGGACCATGTACAAGAATTGGGCATGGTGTTGGCCGAATAATATAAGGGTTTTATACAATAAAGAAGACCTAGGTGAGAGTGATTCATTCAAACCAGTCTGGACTCCCAATAACAAATACAACTATTATTCCATGGGATCCGCCTTTTGGATGTGGAAAGATAGATCTGGGGCCGCTCGAATATGGGCTCAAGGCTTGGGCAATCTTGCTAACAATCTCGTGAATAGCTATGATGATAATTGGGGAACAGATTCGAAACCGACTATTCCTGGTGATAAATTCAGAGGGAACCGACTTAAGGGACCTGAAGGTAAACCTGTTATCGGTATACCAGAGCACTTTGAGCCGATGGAAAGCCCTGATGTTGGACTCGCTTCTGATTATCCGTGTTATGGGTGGCTATATGTAGGAAAAACTGAGCACGAAGGAAACGATAAGCTTTGGAAGTGGGGTCAAGTCGGAACGCCAGACAAATATGATGTTATTCTAGGAACCTTTAGATTAACGGAACATTTCCACTCTTGGACTAGAAATCTTACTTATCTCAATGAGTCCCAACCAGAGAATTTTGTAGAAATTTGTAAAGAACACGCTGAGAAACTTGAGGTAAAATCAGGTGAATATATAGCTGTGGAATCAAAGCGAGGTAGGATCTTGGTGAAAGCAAGAGTAACAGAAAGGGTTGGAAAATTACATATTAACGGAAAAGATTATTTTGAGATAGCTATGCCGTTCCATTACGGTTATAAAGGATTGGCGAAAGGCTCGATCACAAACTTTGTAACAATTGGAGCTGTTGATTCCCACTCAAAAATCCCAGAAACTAAAGCCTGTCAATGTAAGGTTGAAAAACCAACATCTGAAGAGTTATTGGAGGTTATGGAGAGAGGTTACTATAACAAGGGGAAGGTGTGATTTAAATGGGTAAGAAAATAATAAGAAGAGAATTCCTTAAGGCTGGAGCTGGGTTAACAGCTGGCTTAACTGCTTTACTTGTATCGCCAATTGCAAGCAGTAATGCAGAGAAAGTCTCAGAATCCGCCTTAGGAAAACAAAAAGCTATGCTAATTGACGCTAGGCGATGCATTGGGTGCAAATCATGTCAAGTTGCATGTAAAGGATGGAACAATCTGCCAGCTGAAAAAACTGAAATCACCCAGGCCGAATACACAAACCCACCACACTTTTCGGCAGTTAGCTGGAATGTAGTCACTTTTAAGGAAATAGGTAGCTATGATACAAAAGCTGAAGGAACAGGCGGTCTTATTTGGAGAGCGATATCTCTTCGTTGCATGCATTGCTTAGAACCAGAATGTGTGTCGGTGTGTCCAACCGAAGCCTTAAGTAAACATAAGGATGGTCCAGTAGTATACGATCCCGATAGATGTGTTGGTTGCGATTACTGCGTAATGGCATGCCCATGGAAAGTCCCCCACCTAAACGAAAAAAGCAAAATAATAGGAAAATGCACTATGTGCGCTGATAGGGTTGAAGCAGGAATTGAGCCATCTTGCGTTGCGGCATGTCCGACTGACTCTCTTCAATTTGGTGATAGGGACACAATACTAAGAAAAGCTCATGAATCGGATGCGTCTTACATATATGGCGAAAAAGAGGCAGGAGGTACTTCTATGATCTGTATATCGGATGTACCGTTTGAGGAGTTTGGCTTACCAAAAGTAAGCCCCGATCCGCCATCAACATTCAATCTAAACATATTAAAGCCCATAATCGGTGTCGGTGCCATTGTTGGCGTTATATCATTTCTAGGATTCTACTCGCAAACTAGATTATTGAAGGCTTTGAAATCTAAGAAATCAGATGTTACAGATAAAAGTAAAATACAAAAGGGGGCGTGAATAGATGTCTGATATTGTATGGGGTTGGCAATTAACACTTGAGATCTTTCTAGTAGGTTTAGGCTCTGCTGCGATAATAATTTCGTTCTTAGCAGAGTTGATGAAAAAGGACAAGTTATCTCATATTGCGATGGCAGGAGCATACATCGCTCCCATAGCAACAATATTTGGTATAGTGGTTTTAATACTGCACCTTGGAGCCTTGTATAGAGCACCTTGGAACATTCTATACATAATATTCGAACCTCATATAGAGTCGCAGTTAGCAACTAGAACATGGGCATTAATCATTCTTACTATATTGATGGTTTTAGTCTTTGTACTATATTTGTTCAAAGGTTCTAGAAAACTAACATTGACTTTTCAAGGAGTGGCATCAATACTGGCGTTTTACGTATTGATGAACGGAGGAATCATACTTGCATATTCAAGGGGCGTTCCTTTCTGGTCAACCCCAGTTTTGCCTTGGGTGCTAACGATATCGAGCTTCCCAGCTGCTCTAGCCTCAATTGGACTCGCTATACCGATATTGGCTCAATTTTTACCAAGGCTATTTAAAAACATGGCCGAAGTATTTAACAGCGGAAAAAGATACAAGGACTTGACTTACAATATTCTAACGACTTGTATTCCGTTTTTGATTGCTACACTGGTACTCGTCTTGGTTCAAATAGCAATGACAATCGGAGTAGTGGGGCAAAAAGTGATGTTAACGGGTGATATGGCTTTGTTCTTTTGGGCGTATGTCGTAGCTGGTACGATAATTCCAATAATAATTTGGTGGTTGAATAAATCCACTACTCTAAAATCAGCTTGGGCCAACTATATAGGCTATCTATTAGTATTGGCCGGGGTGGGCTCACTCAACTTTGCCATCATGTATGCGCCACAGATAACTGGAAGCATTCTAAACTTTTAATCCACCCAGTTAACTTTTTGCCTCGAATTGCCACCCTGTGGCAATTTTTCAACCGAAATCAGTTTTAACTGTTGTACTCACGATTCCCGCAATAGAGCTTATGAGTATAGATCTTGAATTGTCATATATTCTTATTCAATCAGATCTAGTCCATATGCCCTCAGAATAAATCTCAAACAGCATATTTATCAAACTATATTCTCTTTCAATTTATATTGATTAATTACTCTAAAGTAGCTATTATTTTAGCGTGCGCGCGCAAACCAAACAACCTTGGATAAAATTCGTAATCTGCATTATGGTAAACTAATATTCTATAAGTTAATATTCTTTGGGAAGTTAAAATTATCAGCATAGCATGCATCTTTTGTTATAAACTTTTATACAATGCGATAAAACATCTATCGCAAAGGTGGATAATTTGAGTGTGGCGGGAATTAATGTTATATGGCTACAGGGCCAAGGTTGCACCGGTGATACAGTATCGTTGGCAGGTTCATCGCATCCAAGTCTTGCTGATCTCTTGACAGGCTACATACCACAAGCATCAAATATTAATCTAGTTTTTCATCCGACTCTTATGCTTCCTCACGGTGAGGATGCAATTGAGGTTTTGAATTCAGCAGCGAAAGGGAAATACGATCCATTTGTACTTGTTGTTGAGGGCTCTATCCCTGACGAGGGTTTGGCACAAAGAACAGGGGGCTTCTGGTGTATGGTTGGTGAAGAAGTAGGAAAACCATTAGGTAGGACGCCGATAACCTTTAATGAGTGGTTATCTAGGCTTTCAGAAAGATGTGCAGCATTAGTTGCTTTAGGCACTTGCGCATCTTTTGGCGGAATTCCCAAGGGAATACCTAATCCTACAGGCGCAAAAGGTGCCTTAGACTACTTTGGGAAAGGTTGGAAAAGTAAGCTAAACCTGCCTTTGATTTGTGTTCCGGGTTGCCCTGCGCAAGGAGAACATACCGCCGAAATTCTGGCTCATTTAGTATTAACTGCGAGAGGATTCCTTCCTGTACCTGAATTGGATGAATATAATAGGCCAATTTTCATTTTTGAGAAACATGCTCATGAACAATGTCCTAGGGCTGGAGATTTCGCAAGGGGGAAGTATTCGGATAAGTTTGGTGAATCTTACTGCATGGGACTGCTTGGTTGCAAGGGACCGATCTCTAAATGCGACGTTCCCCAGAGAGGATTTGTGGAGGGAATAGGTGGTTGTCCGACCATAGGTTCGCCTTGCATTGGCTGTACGATGCCAGAGTTTCCAGATCCTCCATATTCACCATTCCTAAAGAAATCGCCGCCCATATCTTTCATGACAGAGGCTATTGAAGAGACAATGGGCAGAATTAAAGCAATAATTAGTAGATTGAAGCCGAGGGAGATATAGATGAGTCAATTAAAAGAACTTTATATCGAACCCGTAACTAGAATCGAAGGCCACTTAGCAATACATGCGGTTGGAGAGCCCAAGGAAAAAAAATATATAGATGCCCACAGCTATGCGGTCATGTTCAGAGGATTTGAGATAATACTAAAGGAAAGGGAACCAGCCGACGCCATATGGATAACCCAAAGGATATGCGGCGTGTGTCCTACGCCTCATGGCATGGCATCCGCTCAATGTGTTGACATGACATATGGTGTATCGCCACCGCCTTTTGGAATAGCCATTAGGAACTTTATTCACGCTTCAGAACAACTCTACGATGCTGTATTAGGTTGTGGAATATTAGAAGGACCAGATTATAGCGAACCGATAATTCAAAAATACAACCCAGATTGGTGGAATAAAGCCCAGAAGACAAAAACAAAGAGGGGAGATCTCCATGGCTACTCTACAATTGCCGAAATAATGTCTTCACTGACACCACTTAAAGGAGGCTTATGGTTAGGATGCCTTCAGTTAGCAAAAATGGGAAGGAAGATGGCGGCTCTATTCGGAGGAAAACATCCTCATGTGAACTCACTTATTCCTGGCGGAGTAGCGAAAACCGTTACGGCAACAGATCTTGAGATGTTCTCATCTATGTTAGCCCAACATGTTGCATTTACTAAAGAGTTTGTCTTCGCATTCGATGATTTATTAGACTTCGTATTGGCAATGGGTTACGAGAAAGCAGGTAGTAGAGAGATGAATCTTCTGAGCTTTGGTGCCCATGACGACCTTTACGCTTATACAGGGAAATACGAAGACCTATCTAAATGGGGGATTAAAAGAAAGATCTCTCCTGGAGTGGTGATAAACGGAAAACTAGTTACGACGGACCTTAAGGATATACAGCTTGGTGTCAGAGAGTTTGTGAACCACTCGTATTACGAGGAGTGGGAAAAGGAGATCGAAAAAGATCCGCTTGACAACGATGTGGTAACTCACCACCCTTGGAACAAAGAGACTAAGCCTTTGCCAAAGGAGCCGCATAACTGGGATGAGAAATATTCTTGGGGGACGTCACCAAGATGGCAAGACTGGAGAAATAAGGTAGATGGAAAAACTCATGTTTTAGAAGTAGGTCCGTTGGCAAGGATGTGGACAACAGCAGTTGCAAAAAAAGTTGATGAATCGACTGGCAAAAGTATCAAATTTATATTACCAAAAGCCACCGTTGCTGGATTCAGAGTCGCTGATGAGGTAACATTCGAATGGAAGATCCCGAATTATTTGAATGCGGTTGAGAGGATAAGAGCAAGAGCATACTATCATGCATATACAGCCTATGTTACCTACCTCCAATTGCTGGAAGCGCTAGAAATGGTAAAGAAGGGAGAGGCAGAAGTCTGGACCAAGTATAAGAAGCCGAGGGAAGGAATCGGTGTAGGCTTAATTGAAGCTATGAGAGGCGCTTTGGGACATTGGTGCGTAATGAAGGACGGCGTAATCCATAGATACCAATGTGTAGTTCCAGGTACATGGAATGAGTCTCCTAGAGATGATATTGGCAGACCGGGGCCTTATGAAGCAGCTATAATTGGCACACCAATAACAGAAAAGAATAAAGAGCTTGATGGAATAGATGTAGTCAGGGTTGTCAGAAGCTTCGATCCATGCCTTGCATGCGCGATCCATGTATACGATAGTGGCGGAGTAAGGGAAAAGAAAAAAGTAGTATCTCCTTACTTCAACCTACCTTGAACTTTCTTTAGTATAATTTCTACAGCTTTTTCAACAGCTAATTTAGCTTCACTTGATAGGCCTATACCTAAACTTAAGTCCTTGGGCTTACAACCAAGTATTAGTACTTTCTTTGGTAGAATATCTAGTGAGGACGTCAAATCGATTATCTTTTGTAGTTCTATCTCATGAAGACTCATATTTATGAGTCTTACAATCTCCTCCTCATTCAATTTTTTTACTTTGGGTACAAATATCTTTATTTCGCCTGCGGTTCCTTTAGATTTTATGGCATCGACAAATATAACTTCGTCGAAATCTTTTAAATCGAATAATAGGTCAAAACTGCTAGTTCCATAGTCCCTTGTAACGACATTATCTGGTAAGCAAGCGCATTTCTCTAGATCTTTAATTACTGCTGGTCCAAAACCATCATCTTTCCTTAGAATATCTCCAATTCCGGCGATTAGAATATTCAATTTAATGCCTACTTGAAATAGTGCTCGCACCCTTTTTATGTGCTTTGGATCGACATAGTATTATGAATCAATTAGTATCATGCTCTTTATCTAATCTTTAATACAAATGCAAAAAGAAAAGGCGAACAGTAAAAGAAGCTGATATAAGTCCTCCAATGAATACAAGAATCAGTCCAATCGATCCCAAAGTTTCGAGTGACTGGGCGCCCTACGTAATTTCTCCCTTAATCCATTTATCAAGTGTGCTTTTGTGACGATCTCTTTTGTCAGCGAACACCGTCATAACTAATCCTTTTTTCAAGTTTGATGCAATAGTTAAGGCTCCATAGTAGGCAGCACCTGATGAGGGCCCGACCGGAACACCTTTCTTTGTTAATAGCTCGCAAGCATGAGTAAATGCTTCCTTGTTTGAGACTTTTATCCAGTCGTCTATTAAATCCACATTATCTTCAAGTATTCTGGGCATACTTGATTCTTCGAGGTTCCTCAAGCCTTGAATATGGTGTTTAGGCTCAGGTTCAACAGCGCAAACTTTGACATTATTATTTCTTTCCTTAAGGAATTTTCCAACACCTATTATGGTCCCTCCGGTTCCGATTCCAGCTACGAAATGAGATACCTTTCCTCTCGTTTGTCTCCAAATCTCAGGTCCTGTACCTTCGTAATGAGCCTTTATATTGTCCCGATTTTCATATTGATTGGGCATAAAATATTTACCGCGATGGCTTTTCAAGATCCCATGAGCCAGGCTTATCGCCTGATCGGTTCCTCGACCGACTCTTGGGCATAAATCATCACCCGCCTCCCAAACCTCGGCATCCAATCGTTTCAATAATTCTTTCGTTTCTGTGCTAACCTTTGAAGGAATTACTACTTCTACTTTGTATCCTAAGTTTCTTGCGATTCCCGCAAGGGCAATGCCCGTATTTCCACTGGTAGGCTCGATTAGTATACTGTGGCCAGGATTGAGTTCTCCCCGTGTTTCCGCGCCCTTTATCATATAGAAAGCAGCCCTATCTTTTACAGAGCTGAAAGGATTAAACCATTCTAGTTTAGCGAATATTCCTATATCTTGCGTTTCATCAATTTTTTGAATTGGAGTATTCCCCACATAAAACTTTTTTGTGAATTTTGCTTTTGACGAAACTTTATGCTTATCTAAGGAACTATTGCTATTGTAGGCAAACGTGATCGCCGACCATCATTTGACACCCGACCCATCATAACTAATGTTTTGAAATATAAAGCTTTCTAGATCTAACTTAATATGAATTTTGAATCCTACATTTCCTAATTTATCAATTTATGATCCTAATTAGAGCTATCAATCATGGATTTCTCAATGTATGAAGCATGCTCCCTGTCTTGTATCATTCCTGATCCATTATCACGTACTTGAAACCCAACCTTTTTAGCTAGCTATCTATTTTGTTCATGATCTTTATATCCAATGGGAACTTTCTCTCTCCTTTCCTAATTCTATTCTAGCTAAAACGATATAGTCTCGAACTCGGAGTTCGCCGAACTCTCGTTATGCTCTTTATTATCTGCTCGCCCTTTCCAATTAGGTCTAATCTTTCAGCCGTTATGAGTTCGCCAAAAGGTATTCGCGAGGTAAGACATGCTAAAGGCGGCTTATCGTAAACTTGAATTTGAAGTTCCTTTGCTAATGCTCTGATTTCCTTTTCTGTGGAACGATTCTCTACCCATGGGTTACATGATCTTTCTCTTTCTTCGATTGCTTTGAAACCAAGCCTACGATCCTTTATATTTGAGAAGTTTGTCCCCTCAAAAATCGCTTTATATCACAATAACGCGCGCGCGAATTTATCACGTGTTTATTAGATAAATTTCTCCTAGCATTCATAAGTTACGAAAATTATCTTACACGGATCACTTTGAGTAAATCGGCTTTTGTAACTATCCCTTTGATTTCTCCTTTATGAATGATTATTACCGCTTGGCTATATTGCAAGAGCGTTGACAAAACCGTTATCGGCGTCTCCTCATCAACGCTTGGAAAAGCCTCATCCATTATAGTTTCGACAGGTAGTTTGGACAGTTTAGAAGGATCTTTCCCTTCTGTTATTTGATCGATAATCGTTTTCTCGGATACGCTTCCAACGACTTGAGCCTTATCGAAAACTGGTAGCTGAGAATAGCCAGTTTCATTCATTATCTTTGTGGCTTTTGAAACAAAATCTCCTTTTTGGATTCCTATCACTTCATTATGAAGAACATCCTTTGCCTTTACTTCCGTTTTCATTTCCATACTTTCCAAAAGATCAAATATCATTTTAGTCTTTAAGTAGGAAGGATTGATTCTTCCAGTCTCTATTTTTGCTATCATTGATTGACTTACATCAACCATTTTTGCTAGTTGTTTCTGACTTAGACCTAAGCTCTTTCTTCTCCTTTCTAATTCCTCAAGTTTTGGCAACATAATATAAAAAAAGTCTAGGGGATTTTATATTTCTTCCACTAAATATAAGCGCGTGCTTACGCAATGTCTCAAAAATTGGACCCATCTTCAATTAACGATTTATTACTTTTCCTGTTTGTAAAATTGGCGCGACCAACATGGGGAGTGATACGGGCTGAGAATTCATAGCGAAAAGATATGGCAGATCAAAAATATTTATGCATAGGATATAGGATAGAAGGATCCAACCGCAAAATTCCGCATGTGCTAACCAATCTATTATGCGATTAGTGTTTTTCTAGAGGGTATTCCTCCCTACGCCAATATCAGTGCCACAATAATTTTTTCTAATTTTTTTAAAGTATGGCCCGTGTTTTCCTTCATGGCAATCCTAGGTATATACCCTGAGATTCAGAGACGTACGACAATTTTCCATACATTTTTATCTACTTTTGATACTCCAGAAACCTTGTAGTTCTTATTTTCCAATGCAGGAGGGATGTCTCTTACAGAGGGGGGATTGTCGAGCGTAACTTCCAGTGTGTCGCCTGAGTTGAGCCATTTAAGGGCTCTCAATGTGAGAAGTTGAGGATAAGGACACACACCTCCACGAAGATCTAAAGAGTAGTTTTTCTCATCTACCTTCTTAAGCTTAAATTGTTTTTCCATAGCTCATTCACTACTTTTGATTAAATATGATTGCAACTCATCTTTAGTGTGTCTTTTGCAGAATTCTACAAAGCTTTCATAAGCGTGCTTTTCTTTCCAATAATTATTTAATAACGTTTCAATTTTGTATTTCAGTTCTTCTGCTGGAACTTTTGACTCGGTAAATTTCGCTGAGCGCATGTGTTTTCCAAACCCCCCTCCAAGTAGAATGTCATAACATTGTTTCGCCCCGTCCCCATTTTTAACTAATACACCTTCTAATCCCAAACCAGCTATTTTTGTAGCGCAACAGTTGTTTGGGCAACCACTAACGTGTATCTGAAATCCTGCTTTGTCCAAGATATTATGATTAAATCGGGCTTCAAGATAGTTAACTATATCATCGACAACATCCTTTGCGTGAGGTTTCTTTGTTTTACCGCAAAAGTCCGATGCACATCCGATACTGTTGCATCTTAGCTTGGAACTATCCATATGGAAGTTTGACCGTTTAAGGTCATTTAAGAGCTCGTTTTTCTCCGTTATGTTAGGTATTATAATGTTCTGCTGTGGTGTAAGTCTAAGTTCGCCGCTTCCATATTTTTTTGCGAGTTCAGCTAAGATTACCATCTTATTGTCAGTCAATAATCCTCCAATTAAAGGAATATTCACATAATGATATCCCTCTTTGCTCTGTGGTTGTACTCCACAATGATCTTCTTCGTCTGAAAATATTGCCCCGTCATAATTTTCCAATTTTTTCCCAATTTTTTTTTCTAAGATCATTCGAAATTTTTCAATTCCCCAATCGTTAATGAGATTCTTGAATCTGGCCTTGGGTTTGCTTTCTCGGTTACCATGATCTCTATGGATTTCAGCAGTGGCAATCGCAATGTTACAGACATCTTCAGAGCTAATGAAGATTGGGAAATGATCAGCTAATTTGGGGCCAGGTAAGGATTTGCCTACTCCTCCCCCAATCAACATCGTAAACCCGACTTCTCCTCCATTCTTGACAGCAACAAATCCTAAATCGTTTATTTCGACTCTTGTACAGTCCGATCCGCAACCAGTTATCGAGATTTTGAATTTTCTGGGCATGTCTTGAAAATCTCGGTTTCCAATGAAGACGTCGCTTAACATCTTCACGAGAGGATACGGATTCACTATCTCATCTCTGGCGATGCCAGCTACAGGACAACAAATTATGTTCCTTACATCCCCATATCTTGGTCCACTAAATCCCTGACCACACATATCAGTTGTAAATCCTATCTTATCCATTGTTCGAAAGATCTCAATAGAATCTTCAGCTTCTATCCAGTGAAGCTGGACATCTTGTCTATCGGTAATCTCTCCCCTACCTTTTCCATATTTACTAGCTAAGTCAGCGATACCTAAAAGTTGGTCCGCAGTCAATAAACCTCCGGGAATCTTTATTCTAAGGAAGTGTAACGAACCTTTTTCATTTAAAGGATTACTGTCTCGTCCTAATGAATATCGACCTATGAAATTATCTAAATCAGAATAAATTAGATCCGTCATGCCTTTGATCTCCCACTTGAAGTCAACTTAACTCTTATAGCCTAAGAGTTGGTGTATAAAAAGTTACCACACCTCTCGTAATAATAAGCGTAGTGCTCGTGTGCGCTAATGTTAGAGGATGCCTCCAAAGATGAGCCAAGCTATGCCATATACAAAGAGTACATTAAACACTGTCGCAAGGAAAAATACGAGTAATGGCTTGCCGCCAAGAACCTTAAGATCCTTAAAGTTGAAGCTCAGGCCTATTGATGCAAAAGCCATTGCGAAGAACCATTTGCGAGCAGCAACAATCGCGGTAACGTGTGGTCCAGTAATTAGACCGACCGAAAGAAGAATGGAGACGAATATGAAGCCTAACACGAATTTGGGAAAGCGTTGCCATATAACAATCAGACTTGGGCGCTTTGGCACTTTCTGTTTAGTTGCATTTTTATGCCGCTCAATGTATAAGACATAGTATAGCGAAAGGAGAAAAGCCACTACACCAATGAGAGCGTTTTGGCTCATCTTTACGACGCTTGCCACTTTCATCGCTTCTTCGCTGAAGAGTGCGCCTGCTGCTACCACAACAGCGGTGGTATCTATATTGCCCCCTATCCATGCTCCTGCCACAGCATCAGGCAGAGATAGGAAACGTGCAACTAACGGCTGAATAAACATCAAAGGCAGAGCAAATGCGACAACCATTGAGATCACATAGGTCAAATGCTCTTTCTTGGCAAGGACTGCTCCAGCGGCGGCTATCGAGGCCGATACTCCACAAACACTGACCCCTGTTGCTAAAACTGCGCCCAGCTTTTTGTCTAATCCTAACTTATTACTTAAGAATAGGGCAAAAAGGAAGACGGCTGTAATGACGATCACCGCTTGAAGCGCACCTTTGGCGCCAAGAGACAACAGAACAGTGAAGTTTACTGAGGCTCCCAACAAGATGAGTCCTGTCTTGATGAAGAATTCGCTTCTAAAAGCCGTTTTCAGAACTTCCGGTAACCTGAGGTTTCCTATTATGATGCCGATTAAAACAGCCCATACGACGAACTCTAGGCCATAATATTTTATTAGAGGTATTTTAGAAATATAGTTCGAAGCCACAGCAATCAAAATTACTATCAGGAAGCCTAGGGCATTACCTGCTAACTTGGATCTTTCTCCCAAAACTTACCACCTTAAAGGTATGAAAGGCAGGATTAGGAAAATCAAAACTAGAGCAATTACAACTGCGAGCCAATCTTCTGTCAGCCATCTTCCAAATATTATATTTTTTGATTTCAAAGCAATCCTAAACTCCATAACATTGCAATATTAGCATTGTTTTTTTCATATATAGAACGTTCGCTCTATTAATATTTTTATGATAAAAATATTCCTCACAGGAATAATTAATAAAAAATTGGCACGTATGCCAAATCATCTTATATAGGATTGTTGAATGCCCAAACCATCAACGATTATTTTCTCATAGAAGTCTAGTGCCTCATTCTTATCATTCAGTCCTTCAATTATTGCGATTCCACTTTTCAATATGCTGGCAGAAACTTGATCGCTATACCTGAATGTTATGCCAAGTTCTGCACTAATTTCAATTTTTAATCCACTTTCTCTCAAAAGTTTACTTACTTTTTCCATGTGCAATTGTAGGTTCTCTCTTGGAACTACAATAAATACTCTTTTTCCACTTCTTCCACAAACCTCTTCAACAAGCTCTTGCTTTAAGGGCGTTGGATGCTCGATTGCCATTTGACCGCATACAGGACAACTTTCAGCACGTGTGATATTTACTCCCTCAAATGTCACGTATTGTATATCGCAATGAAGTAATTTATTCATAAGCCGCGGTTTCATTCCTAGGATTACCCTAATAGCTTCAGCTACTTCTATACTCGCTATTAGGCTTATTATCGATGGATGTACTCCGGCCGTTGCGCAAGTTGGTAGGCTTTCATCTTCGATGCTCCCATAAAAACATTCTAAACAAGGGGTTTCGTTTGGAATTATGGTGGACACGTTTCCAAAGGTGGTTAAAGCCGATCCAAAAATATAGGGTATCCTAAGTTTAATGCATGCTCTATTTATGGCATAACGCGTACACATGCTATCAAGCCCATCAACTACCACATCAATTCCTTTTAGCAATCCCTCAACATTCTTCGTATTTATGGAGATAGGTAGCGGCTCTATATCAATGTAAGGATTCAATTCTCTCAGTCTTTTTGCAGCAATTTCGACTTTAGGATAGCCTATAAATTTGGGCCCGTACAGGTGTTGTCTCTGCAAATTGGATAACTCTACGATGTCTCGGTCTATAAGGCGTAAATACCCAACGCCCATTGCGACCAATTGTGTCGCAATTGGGCACCCAAGCCCACCTACACCAATAAGGCAAACCTTGGCATTCTTAAGTTTTAGTTGACCGTCATATCCTATGTCCTTAAGAACTATTTGTCTCGAATAGAATTCTACTTCTTCCTCTGATAGCTCCTCTTTATCTCTTACTGGCATATTCTCACATCTAGTAGGTTTAGCGCATACTAAGCATCTCCCAGTAGGCAACGTCTTTATCCGAATAATGGCGTGCTTAAGTACTTCATCCCGTCGTCCGGTAAAACGGCAACTATGAGCTTTCCCTTCCCAAGTCCCTTCGCTTTTTTAAGAGCTACATGTATGATCGCAGCCGCGCTCATACCCATGAGTAGCCCCTCCTCCTTTGCAACCTTTCTTGCCAATTCATATGTTTTTGGGATTTCTTTCTTCGGAATTTCAATAACTTCATCGTACCATTCCCTTCTGAACAATTGAGTAGGGTAGGGCTCTTTGGGATTCCTTAGTCCTTGAATTGATACGCCTAATTCTGGCATTACACCAATAATTTTTGTTTCTGGATTATGCTTCTTTATTCGCATAGATGCTCCGACCCCGGTTCCTGATGTCCCAATACCGACTACAACAAGATCAACTTCACCGTTTGTTTGGTATAAAATTTCTTTTCCAGTAGTTTCATAATGAGCAAGTATGTTAGCTGGATCCTTAAATTGATCAATATCGATGTATTTGTCTGGTTTTTCTAGCAAAATCTTTTGCTTTAGCTCTATAGCGCCGCCTGTTCCTTTTTGTCCTGGTGAAAGAATAAGTTTTGCTCCATAAGCTTTAATCAATCTTCTTCTTTCAATACTTACGGACTCTGGCATTACAATGTCTATTTTATAACCTTTTGCCGCTGCGATCATTGCAAGAGAGATGCCTGTATTACCTGAAGTTGCTTCGAGTATTGTCTTATTTTTTTTAATTACTCCTGCAGATTCAGCATATTCCACTAGATATAAGGCCATACGGTCTTTTACGGAAGCTCCTATATTATACCATTCTAGTTTAGCATAGATGGTCGCATCATCAGGTCCAGTCAATTTATTCATTCTTACTATAGGAGTTCTACCAATCAATTCCGTAATATCATTTGCTACGATAAATGTTGTCAAATTCTTATAACACCCTTATAGTTATTTTTTTAAATTTTTTAATCTTGTGCGCAGGCTAATTCCTCAATAATATTGTGATTTATCTTGAGCATTCAGTTTCTCAGAAAAATTAAAAGGACTTCCCCCGCTTACAGCAGGAAGTAATGTTATCTCGTCCCCTACACCGATAGACGTTTCAAGGCCATCCAAGAAACGAATGTCCTTACCGTTAACGTACAAATTGATAAACCTCCTTAACTTATTCTCTGACTCGAAGATTTTATTCTTGAAATCATCTCCGTATATTGTAACAAGCTTTTCAAGGGCTTCTTTTACTGAAGAAGCGTCTACAGTAATCTCTTTTTCGCCATTGGTCAAATCTATCAATGCTGTAGTGAGAATTACCTTAATATTGCTCAATTTGATTCCACCTTTTGTCTATGATTTTGGTAGAAAAAAGCTTTCAAACTTAGGCCACTCGGCCATATTATCGTAATCGGATATTCTCTTCTATTTTCACTATAATCTATTGCTTTTGCATAAGCCATTTCTTTTCGCCCAATTTTTTGACCAATAGTAGTATTCCTTGAATTAATATTTTTGTGATTAAAGTATTCCCAATAGGAATAACTCAAGCTATACGTTAGTATATGGCCCCCTCGCTAACAAGACGAGTTCAAGCTGACGGTATTATTAATCAATGATTTTAGCTCCCTCATTAGGGCCTGTAATAAATCCATTTGATTGAATGCCAACATTTCTAAATCCATCTTTCAAAGCGCCTAATATGGCGTTTGCATCTTCATTTTCACAATCAAAAATAGCTATGATGGATGGGCCGCTTCCACAAATCGAAACATTGGTACCGTACTTCTTTCTAGCATATTCTTTGACATCTTCATAACCTGGAATCAATTTAGACCTAACTCTTTCAATAACAGCATCCGATATGGAATCCTTAACGATGTCTATCCTTCCGTTTACCATTCCATAAACAAGAGATGATGCATGACCTAAATTGTATACTAGCTGTTCTAGGGCAACTTCATGGGGCAAAATCTTACGACCAAATGCAGTTTTCTTTTCTGGAACGTGAATCTTTGGGATGACTACACACATTCCGAGATTTTCAGGAGGCCATATCTTATAGACTTTGATAGGATTGTAAGATTGTATTATGACAAAGCCTCCTAATATGGAGGCAGAGACATTGTCTGCATGCGCAGAACCGCTCACTGCCGCCTCTCCTTGTAGGGCAAATGAAATCAGTTCAGTTTCCGATAAATTCAGTCCACAAAGTTGGTCAATAGCATATACTGTTCCAGCTGCACTTGCCCCACTACTTCCGAGCCCTAGACTATGAGGAATTCCTTTTGTAAGATGAATCCTAAACCCATCTTTTAGAGAAAATTCTCTTTTAAGTTCCTTTGCGACGACTCCGGCTGTATTGGCCTCAAGCTTTTTGGGTATCGATGTGGCTTTTATACCTGAGACTTCCAACTTAATTCCACTATCATTTGTTTTCCTAACAGCAACTGTGTCGTATAAGTCTGAAATGGCTATAGCGAATACGTCAAATCCTGGCCCCAAATTTGCAATTGAGGCAGGTACTTGAGCTGTTATTTCCTTAAGTAATTCTGACATTCAATCACTATTGTAAAGTTTTATCAATTTACTATGGGGGATTCTGAATCCCTTGTTTTTTATCTCATAAAATTTCAATATTTTTTAAAAATAAGAATCGCTAATGCTCACGCGCGCTTTCCCTTTTGCCCACGACTCTAGTTAAAGCTCTCAATTCTCCATCGATTGGAATGGGTTTTAAGATATCCCTTTCAATTGCTTCAACAGCTTTAAGACCGCTTGCCGTCACATAACAAACAACCCTCTCATCAGGCGACAATTCACCCTGCTCAACCATTTTTTTAAGCACTGCTATCGTGACGCCACCCGCGGGTTCTGAAAAAATTCCTTCTGTTTTAGCCAAAAGCTTAATTGCATCGACAATCTCTTCATCAGTTGCTGATTCTGCAGAACCTTTCGTTTCCCGTATAGTCTTTAATGCATAGATTCCATCGCTTGGGTCTCCTATTGCTAAACTTTTGGCTACTGTGTCAGGATTTTCAATAGGAATGACGTCAATTTTTTTAGACTTATATGCTTGGACTATGGGGGAACATCCCTCAGGCTGGGCACATGTAATCTTTGCCCCTACATTCTCGGTTAGATCTAGCCTTCTTAATTCACCGAAACCTCTATTAATAGCGCATAAAAGCGCTCCGCTTGCAGTAGGCACAATTACATGGTCTGGTAAGCCCCAATCCAGTTGTTCACAAGTCTCAAAAGCTAGACTTTTTGAACCTTCCACATAGTATGGTCGTAAATTGACATTCACTATCGGCCAATCATAATTTTCAGAGGCCTGTATTGCGAGTCTATTGGCGTCATCATAAGTTCCGTTTATCGAAAGAAGTCTAGCACCATATATGGATGCTTGGAAAATTTTATTAATTTCTATATTGCTGGGTATGAATATATTGCATTCCAATCCTGCTTTTGTTGCATGAGCGGCAGTAGCTGCTGCCAAGTTTCCCGTTGAAACACAAGCCACGCCATTTGAACCGAATTCTAAAGTTTTTGAAACTGCAATCGATGCAGGTCTATCCTTGAAAGAGTATGTCGGATTTGTTGTATCATTTTTGATGTATAATTCTCTAATCCCAATTTCCTTTGATAATCTATGACACTTATGCATGGGAGTATACCCTGCGCCTAAATCTACAATCTTTTCTTTATCGTTAATTGGAAAAAGCTCAAAATATCTCCAAAGAGTCTTAGGTCTATCCCGCAATTCTTTAGAATCTATCTCTATTTCATCAAAATTATAAACGACTTCTAAAGGGCCGAAGCACTCTTTGCAAAAATGGAGTTTTGTAAGCGGGTATTCTCTACTACATTCTCTGCATCTTAACGCTTTTAAACGGGCCATGCCTTATCGCCACGAATTTCCTAACCATTAGTGTTATTCCTAGAATTAATATTTTTGTGATTAAATTATTCCTAATAGGAATAAAATTTCGTAGGAAAATTGTTTGTAACGCGGATGTTATTAGATATCTATTGAAGCGCCTTAATTTGAGAGAAATCTTAATATTCTACCCGCTTAAATTTTGGGCCACCGATCCAGCAGACAATTTTTCTAGGCCTTATCGATATCAAAACCTCTGAGAACTTTTTCAACAGATTTGTTGACCTCTCAGATCGAAGCTTTCCCTCTCTTAAAAATGGATATTTTTTCTCTAACATTTTAAGTGCTTTAATAGCCGATTTTTTAAGGAAAATTCGATTTGATGGAGACTTGATGATCTTCATCTTGGCTTCCAGATGTGCCCTACCCTCGATCATTATTCCTATATTTTCAAAGGGATTTGTGGGATCCCTGGCATCTATGGTAAGGAAGACATTATTGTTTCGTAAAATATTTCTTAATTTCCTTGATTTTAGTGAACTTATAAGATAGATCAGGTTAAGCTCTTCGTTGTATACGAAAAACATCGGCGTTACATGAGGATTGTTTTCTCCATCAACTGTGCATAAATATGTGAAGTAGGAAGCCCTCAGAAGGTTCCTTATCTCCTCTGGTAGTTTATCCTCCACCATATTTCTTTTTACATGGGGGCGTGCACTTGGGTTGAATTTTTCTAATAAGCGAATTCCTCCGCATCGATCCTTATGAGTACTCTGCTCATGAAGATTGTCGTGCGCCAGGCTTGAGTAAGCATATCCCCTCTCTCGGCGTATTCTCTTAAATAGTGAGGGTATTTATTCCGGAATAACTCTCTTACATCCCTTAGCTTTGGGAGATGGAAAATTGCGTCAATTAGGCCGAATATTTTAGCTTTTCCTTTTATCAATACAGCACAATTATTCAATACATCGGAGTGATCTCTAACGTCGATCAATAAAGCTACTTGGGGGTTCTCCCTTAGATTCTTGACTTTTCTGGAAACCTTTGAAGTTACGATATAAGTTACTTTTCCATCAAAAACGAATATTATGGGCGTGACATGTGGTTGTCCATTTGCGTTTGAAGTCCAAGTAAGCATGCATGCCTTCTTCTAATAGCCAAAGGACCTGCGCAGGATAAGTTGAGAACTTATTCATAAACAATCACGAAAAATAATACCCCTTCCCCAAGATCAAGGTAGAGTATACTATGGTGCGCGTTCCATACTTAGATGCTAAGATTAAATAAATATAGAAATCTAATTTCAATAATCACATTTTTATAGATAATAATGAAAGATTTAATAAAAATTTGCGTTATTTATTAATAATATATAAATAACACGTTCAAACTTTTATAAGGCGGCCCCGATAAACGAAGAAGCTAACATAAACGTGGTCGAAATAGAAAGCTTATTGAGTAATAGCAAGTGTAAAAAAAGGAAAGAAGGTGACTAATGTTTCCGTTTGGGTTCAAATGTGCAAAATGGTTCTTCACTTAGGAGGTTACCATAAATAGAATAAGCTCTCGCTCTACATCCTCCGCATATGTTTCTGTATTCGCATGACCCACACTTCCCTTGTAGCCGTTCACGATTTCTTAACTCTTCAAAGATTTTGGAATGTAGGTAGATTTTTTTAAAGTCTTGGTTACGAATATCTCCAGCTGAAATAGGCAGAAACCCGCATCCATAAACCTTTCCAATATGAGAGATAAAACAATATCCGTTTCCTGCCATGCATCCTCTTCCTAAATGAATTTTTTGCCTTTTTATGCCCTCATCAACTTCTGTGACTTTACTGGGATCTTCAATAGATCTTTCCTTAATCCTTTGGCTTCTAACGCGATTATAATGTGGTGAGCATGTCATCTTAATTGGAATCTTTGAAATGAGTGATGATTTGTAGACAAAGTCTAGAGTCTCTTCATATTGCTCAGGGGAAATTTCCATATCTACTTTACCTCTGCCTGTTGGAACAAGCATAAATATGTCCCAGGCTGTTGCTCCAATTTTCGTTACTAGGTTCAAAATATTTGGAAGATCTTGAAGGTTATGTTGACTTATAGTCGTATTTACTTGAAATGGTAGCTTACCCATTCTGGTATATTTTATGGTTGAAAGAGCCTTCTTAAATGCTCCAGGAACTCGGCGAAAGCTATCATGAATTTCATTCGTAGATCCATCCAAACTTATAGAAATTCTACTTACGCCCGCCCTCTTCATGTTTTCTACCTCTCTGGAAGTTATATCGCTTCCACTGGGAGACATTACAACCCTTAAACCTTTTTGATAGGCATAGTATGCGATATCGAAGACATCTTCTCTTAGAAGAGGGTCACCTCCACTGATGATAAATATTGGTTTTGAAAACTCGGCGATTTGATCTACTAGCTTTATTACTTCTTGTGTTGATAGTTGGTTAGGGCTAGGTTCCTTTTGAGCTTCGGCTCTACAGTGGGCGCAAGCGAAATTACATGCTCTAGTAGATTCCCATGCAATGACTATTGGTAAAGGCGCCTTCATTTCTAATAGAACAACCTATTGAGCGTACGCTAATTAATTTCCTGATCTAACAGATAACAGGCTGGATCAGGTGCCCAGATATCACCATAGACTGCTTCGGCCCTGACCCTGAAGTTTCCATTACATATGTCAAGATATTTACAACTTGCACATTTTCCTTTAAGCAAATTCTTTCTATTTCGCAGACCCTGGATCAAGGGTTCAGATTCACCATTCCATATTTCACTGAATCTGCGTTTCAAAATATTGCCTAAAGAGTAATGAAGCCAAAACTGATCTGCATGAACGTCTCCATTGAAGTCAACACAACCAATACCTTCTCCTGAACGATTTCCGCCATTCCATTTGAGAAGTTGAAGAGCTTCCTCAGCCAATCTTGAAGATTTCTCTAAAAGTCTTAGATATATATATGCGGCATCAGCATGGTTGTCTACTGTTAAAATCTCTGAATTCTGATCCTTATTATGAATCTCTATAGCTTTACTTATCGCATAATTCATAAAAGCTCTAGTGTCCTCGTGTGAAAGATCTTCTTTCAACATATTTGTGCCCCTTCCTGAATAGACAAGGTGATAGAAGCAGAGTCTGGGTATCCTCTCTCTGTCGATTAGTTCAAAGATCCTGGGGACGTCGTGAAAGTTGTATCTAGTCAAAGTGAACCTTAATCCAGTCTTTATACCTAATGACATACAATTTTTAATCCCTTGAAGTGCTGCTTCGAAAGCTCCATTTTTACATCGAAAATTATCATTTGTTTTGCCTACTCCATCCAGACTTACGCCTACATAAGAAAAACCCACATTTCGCAACCTTGATGCCACATCATCTGTAATGAGTGTACCATTTGTTGAAAGAACAGTTCTTATTCCCAATTCTTTTGCAAAGCTAGCGAGCTGAAAAATGTCTTTTCTCATTAAAGGCTCTCCTCCTGAAAAGAGGAGGACTGGGACATCAAACTCTGCAAGATCCTTGATGAATGCTTTTGCCTGATCTGTATTTAATTCTTGGGGATATTCCTTATTATCTGACTGTGAATAACAGTGAATACACTTAAGATTACATCTTTTTGTGCAGTTCCATACAATAACAGGTCTTCGATGGGCGTTTTTACTATATCTAAGACTATCGCCAAAACTATTTTTACCACAGCAGAGTTTGGATATGCTAATCAAGATCGGTTTCCCCTCCCTAACTTTTGGATGTAAGTATGACTGGTTTTCTTGAACTCTTTTATGCTATACAGTGTCACGTAATCCTTAATATTAATAATATCTGAAAATTTCTTCACTAATAGTTCTACTTCCCCGCGACTATATCCATGAATTACTGTAAAGAGATTATATTCCCAATGGCTGGTAACTGTTCTTCGTTCATAACAATGCGTAATTTCTCTGAATGTTGATAATATGCTTCCCACTTCTTCAACACGGTCCTCGGGGACTCTCCAGACTACCATAGCATTAGCGATGAGGCCAATTTTTCTGTGATTAATTGAAGCACCAAACTTTCTAATGATTCCTTCCTTTAAAAGTTCCTTAAGCCTAAGGATCACTTCATCTTGTCTAATTTTTAATTTATTAGCAACTTCAATAAACGGCTCAGAAATTAAGGGAAACCTTTCTCCCGTTTTAATCAGAATCTCCCGATCTAAATCATCCACTTCATATTCAACTCTGTTACTATTTCAGCATAAACCGAGTGTCGATTTTGAAATGTCGCCTTGTTGGAAGATTTAAAATGTCTCTATCTTTTACTTCTACTTTTGTTCTTATCTCCTGTAGAATCTTTGACAATTCTTCATCATTAAAAGCTGATATCGTAAACCAGATATTGAATTCATGTTCACGTTGATAATTATGAGTTACATTAGGATATTCGTTAACGATCTTGGAGACTTTTTGAATTCTATCTTCTTCCACCCTCAATGCAACTAGAGTAGATGCTGCAAATCCAACTCTTTTTCCGTTGAGTGCTGGGCCGATCTTCCGAATGACGCCCAGTTCAAAAAGACGCTTTATACGACTCAGAACCTCATCCTCCTCAAGATTGAGCTTCTCTCCTAATCTCCTCCAAGGTCTTTTATTCAAAGGAAAATCATTTAAAACGAGATTTAGTAATTCTTTATCGACTTGATCAATGCCATGCATTGCTCAATCTACCGCCTTTTTTAAATACTCTTGAAGCGCATCGATCATGGCTTCGGTTGTAAATTTATTGGGTCTAACATTCACTTTGATCCCAGATTCTGTCAAAGTTTTCTCAGTTACAGGCCCAATTGCAACTACGATCATTCTTTGATTCAAAGCTTCTCTAAGATTAGGAAACAATTCAAACTCATCCGCCATTTGAAATAAATTCCGAGCAGTAGCTGAGCTTGTGAAAGTTATTATGTCAACATCCCCACTTATTATATCCTCTATAAGTCTAAATACTTCAGATCTTTCTCTCGGTAAAGCAGATATATAGATCGGAAACTCCAAAACATTATAACAGATCTTTTTAAGCTCCTTTCTGAGATAATCACTGGGTTTATTTGTTCGAGGCAATGCAATAGTCTTCCCTTTGAGATCGCTATTTGAAAGCCATTTTAAGATCCCAGATGAGCTATGATCACTTGGGGTCATAGTCACATTGATACCATTCTTTTCAAGTTCTTTTCTTGTCTTTGGACCTATAGCAACAATTTCTATTGCATTCAATGCCTTATTAAGGCGTTCTTTAATTCCTAACCTCTCTGAAGCTTTGAAAAGACTTGTGACGCCATTTTGACTCATGAAGATTGTAATGTCCACTTGTCCCATAACAACGCTTTCAAAAAATTTTCTGAAAGGCTTGAGATTCTTCAAGGATTTAATCTCTACAGTCGAAACAATAAGAGGAATTCCACCTAGATTTGAAATCAATCTGGCCAGCTCACCAGCTTGTTCTTTTGGCCGAGTGATTACTATCTTCTTTCCCTTTAGCGACAATATTTAATTCCCAAACCAGAAAAGTTTCTTTTGCAGTTTAACAACTTCCCCAATAATGATAATGGCTGGAGGCTTAACATTTTCTTTGATTGCCTTATCTACAATATTCTTTAGTGTCCCTGTTACTACTCTCTGCTTATGAGTAGTTCCCCACTTGATTAAAGCGATGGGAGTATTTTGGTGAAGACCTCCTTCTTCCAATTCTTGAACAATATTCTTCAACCTTTTCACGCCCATCAAAACAATGATAGTATCAACTGCAATTGCAAGTTTCTTCCAGTCCACTATATCTTTTTTCTTATTAGGGTCCTCATGACCTGTTACAATGGCTATTGATGATGCATACTTGCGATGTGTAATAGGAATACCTGCATAAGCAGGAACTGCAATAGCGGAAGTCACACCTGGTATAACTTCGAATTTTATGCCTGCTTTACGCAGCTCTTCAGCTTCTTCTCCCCCACGGCCAAAGAGGAAAGGATCCCCCCCTTTAAGTCTAACAACCACTTTTCCCTCACGGGCCTTGTTGACAATGGTATTATGAATCTGTTCTTGAGTAATTGTATGCCTTCCCGTAGACTTCCCAGCATAAATCCTTTCAGCATTTTTAGGAAAAAATTTTTTTAAGGCCCTGCTCACAAGTCTGTCGTAGACTATCACATCAGCTTTTTTCAACGTTTCCAAAGCTTTCACTGTAATAAGTTGAGGATCACCAGGTCCAGCGCCTACTAGATATACTTTACCCCCCATCGCTAATATCTCCCCATTTTCGAAAGAAGAGCTTCTCCACCAGCTCTGCGAATCTTTTTGGCTACTTTTTTTCCAAGCTCCTCAGGAGTATTCATATCTCCAATATCGCTTGCATCTACTTTTATCCTTCCATCAAGTGAATGGAGAGATGTATAGAGCGATAAGATTCCATCATTTACGCGAGCAATAGCCCCTATTGGAACCTTGCATCCTCCTCCAACATCTTTTGTAAATACCCTTTCGCACTGAGTTTCTATCATTGATGGAACATGATTAATGCTCTTAAGAAACCCCATAATATCATCCCTATCGCTTCTTGCGACTACTGCCAAGGCTCCCTGACCTGGACTCGGAGTAAAGTCTTTAAGAGAGAGACGTTTAAAAAGACGCCCTTCAAAATTTAATCGTTGTAATCCGACTTCAGCTAATATGATTGCGTCATATTGTCCTTGCAGAAGCTTTTTTACACGTGTATCGATATTCCCCCTAATAGATTTTACCTTGAGATCAGGTCTTAAATGATTCAACTGGGCTTTCCTTCTAGGACTTCCTGTGCCGATAATAGATCCTGTAGGCAATTCATTCAGTCCTAGTTCATCATGAGTTACAAGAACATCATAAGGACTCTTTCTTTCTGGGACGGCTACGATAGCTGTCTCAAATTGTCTGATCGTTGGCACATCTTTCATGCTATGAACGGCGAAGTCAATCTCTCCTTTAATGATGGCTCTATCTATATTCTTCTCGAATATGCCCTTTTCCTTTATCGATAGTAAAGGCTTATCAGACATTTTATCACCGATCGTTTCAATCACTTTTGTTTTGATAGAAAGATCTGGAAATTTTTCCTTAATGTTTCTGACCACACAATCGGTTTGAATTAGAGATAATCTACTGCCTCTTGTACCAACGACCAATTTCATACTGACCACTGATTCAAAGTGCTCTAAGCGCTGAATTAAAAACCTCAACAGTCTTATCTATATCCTCTTTAGTATGAGCCGTTGAAACAAAACAAGTTTCGAATTGAGAGGGCGGAATGAATACACCATTCCTCATGAGGTGTCGATGGAAGTTTGCAAACTTCTCTGTATCTGAGGTTTTTGCAGCATCATAATCAATAACCTCTTTGCCTGTAAAGAATATCTGAAACATAGAAGTTAGGTTATTGACTTGAGCAACTATATTCAAATCTTGTAGAATATCCAGTAGGCCTTTGCTAAGACTCATACACATTCCCTCAAGTCGGCTATACAAGGTCTTTTTATCACGTTGAAGAATTCTGAGAGTTGTAAGCCCTGCAGTTACTGAAACTGGATTGCCACTAAGAGTACCAGCCTGATATACCTTGCCTATAGGCGACACATTTATCATAAGTTCTTCTCTGCCTCCAAAGGCAGCTATTGGGAAGCCCCCGCCCATAATTTTTCCTAGAGTTACCAGATCAGGTGTAATTTTGAAATATTCTTGCGCACCACCGAGAGAAAGTCTAAAACCTGTTATCACTTCGTCGAATATGAGGATGATATCATTCTTCTCTGTTATCCTTCGAATCTCATTCAAATAATTTTCCCTTGGAAGGATTACGCCTGCATTTCCGATTATTGGTTCAATAATTACTGCAGCAATTTCATTTCCATTTCTCTGAATTGTCTTTTCAAATAACTCTATATTATTGAATGGCAACACGATTGTATTTTTTGTTGTGTCCGAAGGTATTCCTAATGAAGTAGGTGCACCAAATGTTGTAGCGCCAGAACCAGCTTTGACTAAGACGTAATCATGGGCACCATGATAGCATCCTTCAAACTTTAGAATCTTATCTCGTCCATTATATCCCCTTGCGATTCTAATGGCATGCATAGTTGCTTCTGTTCCACTATTGACAAGTCTCATCATCTCTACAGATGGAACAATATTCGAAACAAGCTCTGCCAATTCAACTTCAATTTCAGTAGGTGTGCCATACATAGTCCCTTTTTCAAGCTGAGGTCTAACAGCTTCCATGACTGTTGGATGTGCATGACCTAGTATTAGCGGTCCGTAGGCCATACAGTAGTCAATGTATGTATTTCCATCTTGATCATGAAGTCTTGGACCCTCAGCATGGGAAGTGAAGAATGGATAAGGCTGGAAGGCTCTAACGGGACTATTTACGCCTCCTGGCATTAGTCTTCGAGCTCTTTTATAAAGAGCTTCTGATTTTGGCATATTCATTTATCTCTAGACCATCTTGCTGCATCTTTCGCAAAGTATGTTATTATTATGTCAGCACCAGCACGTTTAATAGCCGTTAATACTTCATACGCAACTCTTTTTTCGTCAATCCACCCCTTCTCACCTGCTGCCTTGATCATCGAATACTCTCCGCTAACATTATATGCGGCAGTTGGAAGTCTGAAAACCTTCTTTACACGGTAGATGAGATCAAGATTTGATAAAGCTGGCTTGATCATAATTATGTCTGCCCCCTCCTTCACATCCAACTCTACTTCTCGAATCGCTTCATCCCCATTGGCGTAATCCATTTGGTATTCACTTCTATCTCCAAATGAAGGTGCTGAACGTGCTGCATCTCTGAACGGTCCATAAAAGGATGAAGCAAATTTGGCTGAATAGGCCATGATGACTACATCTGTGAATCCTTTTTTATCCAAAACCTCTCTAATCGAGTGAACCTGTCCATCGATCATACCTGACGGAGCCACAATATCCGCACCGGCTTCTGCATGGCTGACTGCGATCCTCTCTAATAATTCAAGAGTGGGGTCGTTCAAGAGCCTTCCATTATCTACTATTCCGCAATGTCCGTGGCTTGTATATTCACAAAGACAGATATCTGTAATGACTGAGAGTGAATCTCCTAACTCTCCCTTCAAAGATCTGATCGCTTGTTGGATGATGCCATCCTTATCATAAGCAGAAGAACCAGTTTCATCCTTATTCTTCGGAATGCCAAATAGCAAAACTGCAGGAATATCTAGTTGAACAAGTTCTTTTGCTTCTTCAACAACATTATTCAGTGGATGTCTATATTGACCTGGCATTGCTTCTATTTTTTCAGGGGCTTCAATATTTTCATCAATAAAAATCGGATAAATAAAATCCTTCGATGAAAAGACCGTTTCCTTAACAAGATCCCTAATTCTAGAAGTTCTTCGTAGCCTTCTCATCCTAACTTTTGGGAACATCTTTATTCACTCTCCTCAGAAATTTTTATGTTGAAGAGCTTCTTGGCTATCGAAACAATCTCGAAGTCATCATCCATAGCGGCTCTTCTAAGATTCGTTATAGGATTGGATAAAAGCCTCTCGATTAAAACATATGAAAGATCTTCGGCGATTTTTTCATAACGTCTACATCTTTCCTCTTGTGAATGTCCATGGCTATTATTGATTCCCTTCATCATCTTAAGAGCTTTGCCAACTTCTTTTTGCCTAATTTCTTCAACCTTACTATAAATGGCTGAAATAATTGGTTCTACCTTATCCTTTTTCAATATGAACATTATTTGTTGAAGCTCGTCTTCGATCATCATTTCAGCCTTTTCTGCCTCTCTCAGTCTTCTTCTAAGATTTATGTCAGCGATCCCACGTAAATGGTCAATATTACGAAGATCCACATTTGGTAAATGAGAAACTGATTCCTCCACATTTCTTGGTTGAGCTAAATCAACTATCAAAAGCTTATTTTCGCCTCGATGTTTCATAACTTCGGCTACAAGACTGTGCGTAAGTACATAGTGCGGTGCAGATGTTGCAACTATTACGGCATCAACAGAAGTAAGAGATCGTTTCAAATTATCGAAATGAATAGCTTCCCCGCCGAAAGAATTTGCCAACTTAACGGCCCTTTCATAGGTTCTGTTTGCAACAATGGTCGTATTTAATTTCCTCGCGGCCAGTGCCTTCCTTACTAATGTACCAGTTTCACCAGCCCCAATGATCATTAATTTTTTTCCAGTCAGGTTATGGACGCATTCATCCAGAAGATTCACAGCGACAGATCCTATTGAAACTGCTCCTTTGTTAATTTTAGTCTTAGATCGAATTATTTTGCCTGTTCTGATCGCTCTTTCGAAGATTTTCTGCAAGACTGAACTTATTGCGCCACATTTCTTCGCTTCTTCAAATGCATTTTCGATCTGACCAAGAATCTGGTCCTCGCCTACAATCATAGACTCTAGACCAGACGACAACCTCAAGAGGTGAAGAACGGCATTAGATCCTGTAGAAATTTCAATTAATGGCCTAAAATCAGATAATTCAATTCCGATTTTTTGTTGCCAATATCTAGTTATCTCTGGCTTCCAAGAATCTTCATCTTCACTTGAAACCAGAGCATAAATTTCTACTCGGTTACAGGTCTGCAATAAAAGACATTCGAGGACATGATCGAGACTTCTTATATCCTTCAGTACAGCCTCTTGATCTGAGAAAGAAAGTCCCTCCAAAGCTGAAATAGAAGCTTTCTTATGAGTAGTACGTATATTGATAATTCTTTCTAATACACTGTCCATCTTTTTGTCATCTAGATCTTTCAACAATTTTCTCTGCAACAACCTTCGCCTCATTAAAAAGACCTTTTTTAAGCAGTCGTTTCACTTCTTCATCCTGGGCTATCTTATACAAAATGCTTCGGCGAGCATCTGCGTTATATATTTTGGACTTAACAAGTTTTCGAACATAATCTTGGAGTTCAACTTGAAGAAGATCCTCTTCCTTAATTACCCCCTCGATTCTTTCGCGCAGGATCTTTGCCATCGCTGGACTTTTGCCGCCTGTATAGATTGCCACATGAATGCCTCCAAAGGACGTAACTGCGGGAAAAAAGAAATCACTTTGCAAAGGATTATCGACAGCGCATACTAGAACACCACTCTTGTTTGCCAACCTAGTAATATCTTTATTCAACTTGGATTCATTTGTAGCCGCTATGACTATATGAGCGCTGGAAATAAGCCTTTTGAGTAGTTTAATGTCATCTTTGCTACCAAGAGTAACCAGCTCCACATTACTACTTTCATGTAGGCTTCTAAGGCCATTTGTAAAATCCTTACTCGCAACAATAACTTTGGAACATTCCTCAACAAGCTTAGAAGCCTTTCTTTCACTAACATCTCCGCCCCCGACAATAAGAACCTCCTTGCCTGCGAGGTTAAGATCAATTAACATAATGGCTAGCCTACAATACTTTTTATAACGAGCAACTTTCCTAGTCTATGCATATTTTATATATATATTATTAGCTTTTTCCGTTAAACATACATAATTTATTTAACTATTATTTATGGACCAGAACTGGTGCGTTACATGATATAATCGGCCTTATATAAGGTACTCTCTAGAAGGTTTAAATTCAGAACATCCTGAAGTATAGTGATGAAATGTACAAATCAGCACAATTCTGAGATTAGAGAATTGGGGCCTCTCCATTGAATAGAAATGAACCAGTGGTTATTGAACGACTCACCAAGCGATACGGTTATCGGTATAGCGCGCGCGCGCGCGCGT
>CAYFUV010000029.1:0-2417 GCA_964346435.1 uncultured Candidatus Bathyarchaeia archaeon
CTTCCCATTTCCGATTACCTCATCGGTAAAAGTAAAAGTCCGCTTTTCTTCTAGGGATAAAAAAATAATAATAGAAGAACGCTAGGCAGATTGGTCGCACCAAGGTACCCACACACACACGCGCGATTAGAAAAATTTATTACCATTTTTAGGTATAACCAATTCAATGCGAAATGAATGTTAGAGGATATGAAATTTGAAAAATACTATATTAGAAAAATTAATCCTAAATAATAAGGCACTTCCAACTGAACCTGTTGGTGGAGAAATTGTTCCGATCAATAAATTATCGCTTTTACTATCACAGTATTGGCTCCTGATAATACTACTATTGGTTCCTTTTGCGTTACTGCTCTATATGAAAAGTGGCATGGCTATGAAATTGTTTTCTCCTCTAGTTTCTCGTTTTTTTAAGTTGAAATTGATCTAACTACACTTTGGATAAGGACCAAAAGGGTCATGGTGGTATTATCGGGAAGTATTCAACAGTAGAAATTTTCACAGCTCACTAATTTTATTTAGATTTCTTAATTTTACTTCTCCTCATAAGAACGTTAATTTCTGCGAGCGTCAGCGATCAATAAGCAACATAAAGAAGAGATTTCTAGGAAATTCTTCCTCAACATAATTGCGTATTTGAAGTAAATTTTGTGTGTGTGTGTGCGCACCAAGGTACCCACACATTTTCCTAATTCGAGATATGAGTGGGGTAATACTCCTGTAACATTTAATTATACTTGAGCGGACGTTGCTACAATTTTCGAAGTTTCTCGGCGGCAGCAGCTACTTTGGCCACGGCTTCAACATCATTTTCCCATCTTGAGAAGAGTTCCGGAGTAATGGTCAGAGTATGAGCTTTATCACTCCATATCCGGTATGCGCCTCCGATAGAGCATTCCTGATGACGACCGCACCTGTAGCAAGGGACTATTCTCGAAGAATATTTAACTACGTCCAGAATTCTAACTTTGAAAGGACTAAGCGCCTCACGGAAATCCTCTTCAGCTGTATAACGCGCACGCGCTCGATGACCGCTACCACAAATCACCAAGACAAATGGTTTGTTCTTAATAGCGAAATTTACGTGGCGAAATCCCCATAAGCGGGAAATGAAAGCCGACATGGTGGAACTTATGGTCCCGAAATAAATAGGACTTCCCAAGACTATCGCGTCGGCATCCTTTACCTTCTGATAGTATGTAACCAAGTCATCCTCGAGCTTGCATACCTCTGGTTTGGCGCACAGCCAAACGCAACCCTTGCATGTAGAATATTTAAGATCGTTGAGTTTAACGAATTCTGAATCGTAGCCACTCTTCTCCATAATGGCCTTAACCATTCGATCTGTATTCGAGCAATGACCTACAACACCAGCACTGAATCCAATAATCTTCATCAGTGACTTCCAACTTTGTTTTAGACTAGCGAATAATATATGGATTTGTATTAATCCCAGTTATATGCTGTCTCTATTTGGTGCGCACGCTAAAAAAGTGTTTGTGTTCACCAAAGCATCCTCCCTCTAACAGAAACATGTAGATGGATAATGGAAGAAAGAAAGAGAAATTTGAAAAATTAAAATTAGTATTCAATCTGAATATCTTATGGTAGACTAATTTTAAATTGTGAAAAACTAGATGGCATATGACTTTGTTTTTAGGCAAATAAAGAATTCATGGATAATCGATGCAGCAATTATGAAAGTCATTATTAAGTCATCTTTTCCAAAAAAGGATAGAAAAATAAAGAAAAAGAAGAAAGGGCCCAAACCGTTAAAATCAGAAGATATTAGGAATTTTATTGACCTGTATATCGATAAGGTAAATGAACTGCCGGTAGATGAGGAGAAAGGTAGACGCTATACGACACTAGAACATTTTAATGAAGCTCTAGGTATATACGCTAAGAAAATACGGAAAGCGCACGACCCAAAAAAAACTCCAGCAGAGATTCTTAGACTAATATGTAACCTTCTTGATGAGCACCAAAAAATCGAATATTCGGAATTAATTCTTGAAGCGGATGAAAGAAGGTATTATGTTAAAATAAATTCTTAATAGTTGAATCATGAAGAAAATCCAAGGAAATTTTCAATTCTCACTTATGTCCTAAGATATTTCAGCGTTCAATTTATGTTGGTATCATATTTAATTATAACCAATTACTATAATTCTAACGATGAATAAAATGAGTTCTAGAGGGGAAAGATCAAACGACATTCTCTTGATTGGATACAGTTAAACCAATAGAAAATAGCGCGCTCTACTTCCTAAGCATTCAGTAAAATTACGCGATTACTGAGCAGGCGGGAGCGCTCTAGAATTTTTAGCTAAAAAAAAGGCGAAAAGTTAATGCCTATTGAGATTCTTACCAGAGAGGATGTTGAAAAAATTATCGATGAGAAGCTGAGGAAGCTT
>CAYFUV010000030.1:0-7952 GCA_964346435.1 uncultured Candidatus Bathyarchaeia archaeon
AATGATTCCAAGTAGTATGACTCCCCACTTTCCTGATCCTATTAGTTCAGATCCAAAAATTAGAAAAAAAAGTATAGAAACAATTAGAAAAGAAGCTGAAATCGCTAAGCAAATTGGTGCGGATTCAGCATCGATTGTCTTTGTCCCAAGCGCGGTAAGTAAACTTACCTCAGACCAATCTTTTGAGGAAGATTGGAGACTTGCGGTGGAGGTCCTAGGAGAGGTTGGAGATATCGCCAAACAGAATAACGTGTATATTTGTATAGAGCCCTTGAATAGGTGGGAAACCTATTTCGTCAATACTGTTGAAGAAGCATTAAACCTGGTTAAAGAGGTGGATCATGATCACGTAAAAGTAATGATTGACCTAGTCCACATGAATATCGAAGAGAACAAATTTGCCCCTGAGATCCTAAATGCTGGCAATTTAATTTACCATGTGCACTGTAACGAGAATAATCGGGGAGCGCCTGGTTCGGGTCACGTTCCTTTCAAAGAAGTATTTTCGGCCCTTAAGGAGATTGGATATCAAAGATGGTTGGTGATACAGACTTTTAAGACCGTAGTCAAAGTAATTCCTAGAGCTGCGATTCCTCCTAAGAAACGAGCTGTTGATCAAGATACATTAGCTAAAGACGGTCTAAAATATCTTGAGCATACGTGGTATTCAATCTAATATCTCGCGCACGTGAAAACACGCACCAAAATAAATTATTCAACCTTTTGTAACTAGCAAGCCTTTCAATTCCAGTCTTAGACACTTCATAAGTTTTTTAATATAAACTAGTAAAGGAGGGGCTGTCGGTGATCTTCCCTCTAAAAGAGTTTGATGTAAGAATAAAGAATTGTAAGAAAATAATGATCGATAATGATGTTGATACTTTACTTGTTTACTCAGATTTTTTGAGGCAATATAATATACGATATCTGACTGGCTATCTTTATTTTCCAAGTCCGATGAGTGCCAGTATTTTCATGTTACCGCTGGACGATGAGGCAGTATTGCTTGTGGATAATATAAGCAGCAGAGCTTTAGATAGAATCAAAGAGGACTCATGGGTTGAAGATATTAGAACCTCGAAAGTCTGGGCGAAGAAACCTTGGATCTCAGGAGTGTTAGGGATCTTGACAGATCTAACTCTTGGTACATTAAGAGAGAGAAAAATTTCAAATGAGCGTATCGGCATAGTTGGGCTAGATTTCATGCCTCATATGATCCTAGAGAGTCTGAAAAATGCTTTTCCAAAGGCAAATTTCATCGATATGACCGAACCTGTAGAGAAGTTGAGGATGGTAAAAAGCGATCTTGAAATTGAGAACATAAGACGCACCGTAAAAATTGCTGATGCTGGGCTTGAGACCTGGATGGATAATCTCAAAATTGGAAAAAGGGAATATGAAATTGGATCAGAGGTATTCAAAGAAATCTATAGTGAAGGAGTTGAGGAAATCTATGGTTTTTGGGTTCGATCTGGGCCTAAAAATACTCGGTATCACGGAACGCCTCGATTTACTAGTAGGAAAATAAGAGATGGCGACTTGGTGTGGATCGATATGGGATTCTCACGTAATGGATACTTTGCCGATACTGCGAGAAGTACCATCGTTGGAAGAGCCAAAGAAAAAGATAAAAAACTATGTGATGCATGTTTGAAAGCTCTAGAAGGCGCATTTGATGCTATGGCACCTGGAGTTAGGATAGCCGATGTATTTGAAGCGTCCATTAAAAGAGCGAGTGAAAACGGGTTTGGGAAGTATTTTAGTGTAGGTTTTTGGGGTCATGGAGTTGGTGTAAATATGGACGAATACCCAATATTCTCTCCAGATGAACCGACTGCTCTCAAACCCAATATAGTCATGAGTATTGGGCCTAGATTTTCAGCCCCCGCCCTTGGAGGAGTAACAATAGAAGATAACATCCTTATAACAGAAAAAAGCGCTGAATACCTTAATGAATTTAAAAGGAGACTATGGTAAATAGCGCGCATTAGCTTTTTTTCTTTCTGAGATGTCAATTGCATATTCAATTATATGTGAAACGTTCTTTCCAACATCAAAAATCGGAAAAGCATGGATCTCAGTTTTTCTGGCACTCCCATCTTTATCCCAATGAATATGCTCCAAAGTTATAGGTTTCTTCGTTTTTTTAACGATTTGGAGCGTACATGGATGCTTATGGCTATTACACGGCTTATTTCTTCTGTGAGTGAGTGCATAGCAAGTAGAATTTTTTGATAATTTAACAAGTCCAGCAGCAGAATTTGCAATTCTTATTCGATAATTATTGGCATCAATTACGTAGAAAGGATGCGATATGGATTCTATGATGGTAGTTAGGAACTTATTTTGCTGTTTATAATGCTCTTCGCTCTCTCGTAATTTCGCAGTTCTTTCATCAACTAGATCCTCCAAGCCCTTAGTATATTTTTTGCGTTCTTCCTCTAATTTTACACGTTCCGAGATATCACGGCAAGTTATTAAGTACGCACCTTTCCCTTCATATTCAATCTTTGTTGCGTTAACTTCGAAAAATTTAACCTCGCTATTTTTCGTAAGTAATTCAATTTCGAAAGTTAGATGATTCCCTCTTATCTTTCGTTCGGTTAAATTCTTTTTCAGAACGGTTTTGCTTTTCCTCGTTAGAATTTTTGTTCTGGAAAAATTTTTTCCTAATAATTCTTCTTTTTTAAAACCAGTTTTCTTCTCAATTCTATCATTACAGGCCAAAATTTTGCCCTTCAGATCGAGAATCGCAACTGGATCGGGTATGAGATTATACAATGTTTGAAATCGAGATTTATACTTGTTCAACGTAGATTCTGTTTTTTTCGATCGAGCAATCGCTTCTTGAAGTCCAAAAAGTCCTTGCGTGATAAATTCGTGAATCAATCGCCCTTTATTATTAAGCTGAAAAACCTTTCTACCAGGATCGTGCTCCATTACACCATTCATCTTTCTCAGATGTTGACCGAGCTTACCATGGTCCTTCTCACAAATATTGATTAGCTCGACAAAAGAGCGATCTTTTAACCAAAGTACCTCTAGAATATCTCTTCGTATTGGATGCTTTAATATCGATAAAGCCTCGTCAATAATTTCAGAATCTAGATTTTTGATGCTCATTTTCCCGCCCACAATTATGGCGCATGTAAAGTATGTCTGTCCATAAAAATCTTTTGTGGGTAAAAATTTTTGTGAGCATTTCCTCACAAAAGTTATAAATAAACTTCCTGTAATGAAATATTGTGGGATAAAAAAATGAGTGAAGAAAAAATAACCCGACGAAGCTATCTCAAATATGCAGGCGCTGGTGCAGTTGTCGTTGCCGCTGCAGCGGTAGGCGGATACTATGCTACTAAGGCTCCAGAGGCTCCACCAGAAGTGATTGAAAAAACCATTGTAGAAACAAAAACAGTAGAGAAAAAAGGCCCTGCAGTAGTTAGATACATCACTACTGAAACTGCAGCTTCTTCTATAGAATTT
This sequence comes from uncultured Candidatus Bathyarchaeia archaeon, assembly GCA_964346435.1. Classification (GTDB taxonomy): domain Archaea; phylum Thermoproteota; class Bathyarchaeia; order 40CM-2-53-6; family RBG-13-38-9; genus JAOZGV01. The sequence continues at coordinate 3,484 of CAYFUV010000030.1, forward strand.
TTAAATCAGTTTGCTACCGACTATGCGAAGGCTAATCCAGGTGTAACCATCAACAACGAGTTTGTAGACTGGGGCGCAATTACAGATAAGGTTATAGCAGCATCCGCCGCAGGATCTTTCCCCGAATGTGCGTCGGTCGACGGGGCCACAGTTAACATAGCTTATCAAGGAGGTTGGCTCGCTGACCTTAAGGATATTATCGATGAGATAGATCCAGCAGGCGATGATTTCATAGATGCAGCCCTAATACCTTGCAAATTTGGAGATCAATGGTTAGGGATACCTTGGTCTGCGAACATAACCGTCTGGTGGTATAGGGAGGATTGGCTGAAAGAAGAAGGAATGCAACCGCCCAAAACTTGGGACGACGTATTGAAAATTGCAGAGGCGATGACTAAGGAGAGAACTATAGACGGCACAAAGGTTAAAACGTACGGATACGGCTTCCAAGGTGCTAGAGGGTCTTTCGGTGATCAATTTACTTATATGCTGTTTAGAGCAAACGGTACGGAGATGGTGGACGAGGATGACCATGTCATCATAGATGAAGAACCAAACTTAAGCAGGGCGGCGGAAACACTAGAGTTTCAGACAGGACTCGCTAAATATTCTCCTCCAGGATTCCTAGACTACGGCTGGGGTGAAGCACGAGGCTCCATGTACGGCAACATTGCAGGGCAACTCTCGTCCGCACCAAGAGTACTCCAGTTAGCCTACGACAAGAAACCAGATGTATATCCTCATTTGAAGGCTGTTAAAGTCCCTCCTGGGCCAAGCTATGATGGTAAGGAAGAGTATTCATGGTGTGCTCTTGACGCGCAGGTCGTTTTCAAAGATTCGCTTTATCCAGAAGAGGGGAAGAAATGGGTAAAGTATTTATCAACTGGCGACAGGGTGATTAAAATGCTTTCTACTGTACCAATACACTTGCTACCGCCGCTGAGAAGCATAGTTAAAAGTAATGAATATCTAGAATCTCATCCAATAATAAAAGAGAATCCATACTTGCTGGATATCGTTATAGAGGCATCGTCCAGACTGGGTGGCGAGATATCCACTAGATACGGCGGAGCACTGAAATCACAGACACTCCCCAACTCCTATTCCAAAAGACTGTTCATAGAGTCGTTCCATAGGGTATGGATCGACAAGATGGACCCCGAGGACTCGATCAAAATATTAGCGGATGAGATGAGAAAGGTAGAACCGGAGGCGCCAATAAAACCATAATAAAAACCCTCTCCTTATTTTTTTTGTGACGTAATCCATGAAGGAAAAGAAGTTAGGTATATTTCTGCTCATACCTTCTATTATTATCACAGTTTCTATTATAGTCTACCCAATATTGTACAGTTTTTGGCTAAGCTTTACCGATAAACGTACGATACTTCCAACAGCGAATTTTATTGGACTCGAAAATTATCGTGCATTATTCAACGATCCATTGTTCTATAACGCTTTAAAAAATGGAGTAATTTTTTCTGGGGCTTCTCTAGCGATCCAATTGGCGATAGGGCTTACCATGGCTTTAGTATTGAACGAACGGTTTAAAGGTAGAACTTTGGTTAGAGGGATTACGATTTTCCCATGGTTTATGCCTCACATAATTTCAATCCTCATATGGAAATGGATGCTTCACGATACTCTTGGTATTTTCAACTACGTCTTTATTAAACTGGGATTATTGGCTGGGCCCCGTGGATGGCTTGGAGACCCCGACACCGCCATGCTTATGGTACTTTTCATTAACGCTTGGATCTTCTCGCCATACATAACGATATGGACACTTGCTCGTTTACAGACGATTCCGGATCATCTTTATGAAGCTGCAAAAGTAGATGGGGCCTCGGCTTTCAGTCGTTTTATACATGTTACGTTGCCGGAATTGAAAGGCATTTTCGCAATAGCTTTACTTTTAAGATTCATCTGGATGTTCAACAAATTCGACACGATCTATCTACTAACTGAGGGGGGACCTCTGCATCGTACAGAGACAGTTCCGATATTCGCATACTTTGAAGCATTTGTAAATTTTGAGCAGGGATTTGGAAGCGCGATAGTGATCCTTCTCTTCTTTATCTTGGCCATCTTTAGCTTTATTTACCTGAGGCAGGTTTTGCCCAGCGGCCGGGAGAGGATCCTATGAATATGGTGATGTTCCTTAAAAGGAATCCCAAGACGATTGGCATATCTCTGATCGTAGTTTTCGCGCTTCTGTTCTATACATTTCCGATCTATTGGATGATAGTCACTTCAATTACTCCTGAAGCCATTCTATACCAATTTCCACCCAAAATAATACCTCAAACCTTTACACTTGAGAACTTCAATGAAATATGGACTATGACCCAGTTCCCACAATGGTTTCTAAATAGTGCTAAAATTGCGATCAGTGTTAGTTTAGTAGTTGTAATGGTAGCAACTTTTGCAGGGTATTCTCTCACAAGATTCAGTTATAGGACTCGTGGTACGATCAGCCTTGATTTTGGATTATCGTATGCTAGATTCGCACTTTTCGCTTACATGTTTCCTAGAATAATATTTGCAATCCCTGTCTTCATAATTATGAAAAGGTTTTTGTTGATAGATACTCCAATGGGCGTTGCCATCGCTCAGCTAAGTTTCGCTCTACCTCATGCGATGTGGATGTTATACATATTTTTCAGATCCCTTCCGATAGAGCCAGAAGAGGCTGCGCTGGTTGATGGCGCAAGTAGGTTAAGAGCTTTATTTCATGTAGTCATTCCAATGGCCTTACCGGCAATGCTAGTCGTAGGATTAATAGCCTTCGTACACTCCTGGAACGATTTTGAGTGGGCACTTTTCCTACTACAATCATCCTATAACTATACTCTGCCATTAGGGATCTCATTCTTTATGGCGCACCAAGCAGTTGCATGGGGAAACCTAATGGCGACAGGGGTTTTGATGGATATCCCAATACTCTTTTTGTTTATCTTCACTGAGAAACACCTCATCAGAGGATTAACTGCAGGTGCAGTAAAAGGATAGCGCCCGTTACGAGGTATAATGCTTCCGAGATACTTGAGGTGATATTATGTACGGTTGGAGAGCAAAGATTGCATTAATTATACCAGAAAATAATGTTGTAATGGAGCATGAATTTAATAAATTAGCTCCTGAAGGCGTGTCCATACATTCTACTCGAGCATATTCGAATTTGAAAGGTATAGAAAAACATAGGGAACGTGAAGAACAGCTCGATGATATAGCAAAAAAGCTGATAGCTCTAAAGCCAACAATTGTCGTTTATGCCATAGACTCTGGTAGCTTCTATAAAGGGGCAGGTCATGATCTAAATATGGCTAAAAAGATTAGTGATGTCGTTCAAGTCCCAGCAATCACGACCGCAACCTCAGCAGTCAACGCTTTCAAAAAGCTTGGAATAAGCAAGATCTCGGTTGTTACCCCATTCGAAGATGAAATCAATATTAGACTAAAACAGTTTATGGAGGGTTACGGCATCCAAGTCCTAAATACAGATAGGATTAGAAGCTATGGATCGTATGGCATACCTGATATTAATCTAGGAAACGTTTACCAATTTGTAAAAGAAGTTACTTACCAAGATGCTGAGGGAATTTATATAGGTTGTACAAACCTGAGGACTATACAGATCATCGAGTACCTCGAGAAGGATTTAGCGAAAACTGTCATTAGTGCAAGTCAAGCAACTATATGGAACGCCCTCAAAACAGCAGATATAAATGATCCAATATCTGGATATGGAAAATTATTGACTTTTCAGTAGCGTTTACCTTATGACGCGCTCGCGCTTTTACAGGTTCGGCATTCATTTCAGGGTTTAATGATTACTTTCATGACTTTTTCAAGCCGTTTATTCAGAATTTCTATAGCCTCATTCACATCCTTCAACGGATAAGTATGCGTTATTAGCGGTTTAACATCTATCACTTTTTCTTCTATGGCCTGTATCGCTTTTGAGAAGGTATGCGATGATAACCATGAAAAAAGTATCTCTGTCTCTAGCAGAGTATTCTCCCATAAATATAATTTGATCCAATCCTTTGGAGAATAACCGCCTCCTCCGAACAGGATTATACGAGATTTTAGGCTGCCAAGTTTTAAGGCTAACTGATTTCCATCGACATTACCGGTAGCGACTAAAACCGAATTAATTCCTTTATCTTTTGTCAACTCTTTTACCCTACTAACAGCATCGGGAGCAAAATATTTTGATTCTGAGTTGCTCTGATTGATTATATGATCTGCACCAAGTTTTAATCCAGCCTCAATTCTGTAGTCTCTGGTTCCGATCAGTATTACTTTTAAACCTAAAGCTTTGAGATATTGCGTCATCATCAATCCAATAGGACCTGGACCTATTACTACAACGTTATCCTTGGGGCGGGCGTTGATCTTTTCTAAAGCCGATAGCGCACAGGCAAAAGGTTCTGAAAAAGCTCCCTCTTCAAATGAGAGATTGT
>CAYFUV010000031.1:0-4903 GCA_964346435.1 uncultured Candidatus Bathyarchaeia archaeon
AGGAATATGGTGGTTTTGGTGCAGGCTGTGTTCTATTTCGTTAGTGTGGAGTTGGGAAGCTGAAGCTCAACATCCTGCTTAAGAGGATATACGAGAAGGCAAAGAGGTTCTTTGAGATACCGGCTTTTCGTCAATATGCCATTGCTGATGGGATTTATCGGATCCTTTTGGCATCTAACATCGGAATCACGCCCAAGCTGGAGGGAAGAGAAGCTGAGGGTCAACTGTTTTTGCCCTTTGCTGTTCAACTCTGGTAAAAATTTTGGGGAAAGTCCCCTTAATTTCTCTCTTGCTATCCATAATTCATACGCTATAATGGTCAATTTTCTCATTTCATTGCCAAAAGACTAAACTTTTTACTAAACTTTTCATTTTTCCCGTTTTTGCAGTTTACTAAACTTTTCCTAAACTTTTCTAAACTCACCTTTCAAATCCCGCATCTATTCTGCTTTTTATAAGTTTAGTATTTTTCCAGTTTAGTTTAGTGTTTGTGGCAAAAAGTTTAGTTAGTTTGAGAGTCCTATAAGGACTGAAACTAAACTTTACCACTTCTAAACTATGAATCATTGCTCTCACCATACACAAATTTTTCACCAAGCTTTGTTAATTTGCCATCTTTACCTAGGTAGCCATCTTTTTCTTTTGCATAGGCAATAATCTGGCTTACCCTAGATTTTCCTACATCTACCAATTCAACAATCTCGCTTTGCTTCCTGCCTTCATCAATAAGCTTTAGGATTTCCCGCTTTGTTTCACCTTTAGCAGTATGCCATTCCCAATAAAATTGGTCGTTGTTATCTATTAGATTGAATTCATAATCAACTAAGTTATCACCACTAGCCCTTACCTTTTCAAAATGCCAAATGAACTTTGCTTGGTTTGCTTGGCGTGATAGCGGCTTCCTTAAAACAATTTCTACATCAATATTATCTTCTCTTGCTGAAGTGCCCCTTTGTTGTTCACGTTTTCCGGTATGATGAATAAGCACCGAACTGATAGCTTGAAAGCGAAGCGAGATTAACCATTGATTTATTTCGTCCCAATCCTTCTTAGCGTTTTCATCCAATCCCCAGGTAAGAGAGGAAATATTATCAAAAAATACCACTTCTATTTTTTTCTGAATCAATGCCTCCGTTAAAAGGTATCTGTCCTGTTTGTTTTTTAGATTTATTTTTCCATAATTTGCAACATGAGCAATAGCGTCTGAGAGAATAAAGATATTTTCGTTTAAGTTTAAACGCCTTATTCTATCTATCAATGATTGTGCCGCCATCTCACCATCAATATATAAACAACGTGCAGGATTGCCGGCTTTCCATGGCCCAAAATTTTTTCCTTCTGATATAGCTGAAGATTGTGATAATGCTACCCACGTTTTGCCGATACCTTTTGGGCCTACTAGCATTATAATGGAGGGCTTTCTAAACCATGGTTCCAGAATTATCTCTGACTTTGGTACATCTATATTGATAAAATCTTGTGCTGAGAAGATAATGTTGTCAAAGCTTGTAACAGATTCAAAATCGTCAAGCTTTAATTTTTCTAAACTAATAAGCCTTTTATCTTTATTCTGATGGTTTCCAAATTGAATTGTGCCATAATCTTTGTTCTCATTGACACTTTTATCTTGATTGGTTATTTTCATTCCCTTTCCCTTTTGCCTTCTGATACTCTACCAAGATAGCTGATTCAATTTGCCACTTGATAGCACTAGGCATTGATATAATCGGTTTGAAGTTAGGCTTTCCTTGGTGGCCTTTCCATGCGGTTTGAGGCGAAATGACATAAGCCTTGCACTTTGGTTCTTGAATAACTCGAAAATCCCGAATCTCTATTCCATTAACCAGAACATCAGCAAAAGCCTTCAGTGGCTTTCCGTTATCAATAAGCCGTATGTCTATGATTCTTATGGAGTCCATTTAATCAGTGGTTCCGAATAATTCGCTTACGGGTTTTTTTAATGCCTTGGCAATACGGCCCTTCTGAACTGCATCAAAGATATACCGTCCATTGATACCTAGTGAAAGCAGACCCTCATTGATTTGTGTTATCTGTGCCAATTCCTTTTGCGTCATTCCACTTTCAAGAATTGCCATCTTAAGTTTTAGATTCATAGTATCTCCCTTTAAGATTTACGAAAAAAAAAGGCCACCTAAATTCGGGTGAATACTAACACTCACCTTGCTTAGGTGGCCGATATGTCTAAGCGCTTTTGGCTATCAATTTACTGATAGCTTTACGGCCAGAGCAGCTTGTTATAGTCTGCCGGTGACTTCTTCTTTTTCCAAAGAACTCACTATAAGTATAATTCCACTTTAAACAAATGTCAAACTTTTTTTAAATGCAAACAGCAAAAAAATTTATATCTATCTTTCGCCTTCCCAGCCTGTTGATTCATCAACGCTGGCTTCAAATGATTTAGGTTGTGGTTTTTTCCCTGGCCTTGTTATCACTTTCTATAATCTCTTGGTATCGTTTGGCTGTTTCTTCCCATTGTTCTTGAGTTTGGCCGTCATAAGGCTTTCCAGTTATCTCAGCAAGTCGGGCCTTTGCGTTAGCTGATATAATTTGTAATCTACCAACCCTTCTTACCAGTTTTTTGTGTATTTCACGGAGGGCTTTTTTTACTGCTTTATTTTTTGAACTATCAATTTCTGTAGCTATTTCCGCTATTGCTGTAATTAATCCGTGCTTATAGTGGTCAGCTTCATTGCTAATGTATTTGACAGCATGAAGGTCTATTGTTGTATCCGAGAACCAATATGGAAGCAATTCTTGAGATATTTTCCGCTCGAAGGTTCTGTCAAAAGTTTCATACTCCAGAAGAATTTCAAGGACTTCCTCACTCAATTTCTTACCATCTTTATCAAAATGCTCTCTTATTACCTCTTTCATTATGTCTCGATGACGTTTCTCGCCACCTTTCTTCTCTTCTGGTGTAATACCTTTCAACTCCGAAAGCTCGTAATCGGAGAACCCCCATTTCTTGAGAACGTTCCGGTATTTTTCAAAGATTTGCCCTTTTATCATTTCCTGAATCTGAGCCGGTGTATATCCTTCTTCCCTCATTGCCTGAATCTGCCTAAGAACAACAGACATTTTATCGTACTCGTACACACCACGACTCCGCTCTCCCGCTGGCTTTATTTCTGGTTCGGGAAGGATACCTAAGTCCTGGTAATACTCGAAGGTTTCTTTGCTTATACAAAAACCTTCCTCGTTGAGTCTCCTCAAGAGCTCCGATAATTTCACTTTTCTTGTCATAAACTTTCTCTCCTTATCTTTTCATGAAAGGGGAGCGGAGCCAGGCGCTGGGTTGCTTGTCAACCCCCGCTCCGCCTGGCGTAGCGACCGCTCCCTATCTATCTCTTACCCCAATACTTCTCAAAATAAGCCCCGTTATAGGGGAAACGAGCAAGCATGGCATACCGCAACCGCTCAAGTGGCAGTTTTGCAAGCCCGTTTCCCCATCTGCTTTTCTTGTATCGGATCTCATAGGTTCGCATCTGTGGTTAACTCCTATTTACTGGGACTGCGGCAAGTATCCTCAAAGGCCTTTTTTGGCTTTATACCATTAGCTATGAGATAACAAGCCTCTATCTTTCGGGCCTCTTCTTCTCGCTCCTTATGAAACAATCTGTGCCGATGCTCTATTCTATCTTGATAAAAGTGTACAAGCTCATGGATGAGAATAGAGTTTCTATCAATAGGATGATCTTCAAAAATGTCTGGACGGACAATTATCATCTTACTGTAACGATTATAACTGGCAAATGGTACCCTTGGAGGTTCCTTTCCCTGCTCTCTAAAGACTTGCTCAGGGGGCTTTCTCCATCTCCAATAACCAGGAAATAGTTTTTTATATTGCTCTTCAACGCTAACTACCATTGCAACGGGTAATGGGTAGTCTGGCAATAGGACGAAGTCTTCGCCTCGAATACGATTACGTGATCGACGTCTGAAAGAATTAAGGTCTCGCTTTGTTACCCCAAGGGCACTCCTTACATAAGCAGCTAGAGGTTGTAAATACTCTTCTGTAAATACACGTCTTAAAGCCCGATGGTAATTAAAGGTTCTGTATTCTCTTCTTGTCATTTCTACCATTTTGATCTCTCATCCTTACCCAGTTTTGAGAATAATAAAGCGCCTAGAGATGTCTCCCAGGTGGTAGATCCTGCCCCATGCCTCACAACATGAGGTATCTTCAGGCGCTCTGTATTTTGAGTTGCTTTCATCTCTACCATCTGGAGACTTCATCTAAACTTTATTTCGGCTTTTTTATTCTCCTTAATTTACTCCTTACCTGCTGCCATAACAAGTAGGTACGAATAATTATATAAACGCTAAATCTCACATCAGTCCTTGTTTTCCGACCTTTAGCAAAATAAATATTTTCTCCTTCTTATATTGAAACCCCTTTATCCCTGTAGATGACCCCACTCTTATGAAAATCAATGAAGGCCATTAGGTCTTTCGTCCACCATTCTAAAGTTTGAAATGAGAAGGGCAGGCTACCTAAAGAATAATAGAAACAACCTCCCCAGAGTTAAGATACCAAGCACCCACTAAGATTATGATTTTGTGCCTCTTGTCTAATCCCTACAGAGGAAGTCGTCTTTACGGTAGCCTCTCTACCATCTCTGAGACCTTACCCCTTTTTCCGTTGATTTCTACCCAATAAATGGCTTACTCTGCCTATAGCGTGAGAGGTCGGCTGTCGTGAGGCACCGAGAGGTCTTATCTCTTTTTCAACCTCTTCCTCCCTCTCACGTTTTAGAGGAGAGCCTAAGAAGCAACCCTTTATCAAGGGGGCAGTGTAGTAAATGCCTAAACCCTACTTCTAATAAGAGAGGTGGGGTTTAATTTGGGGGCTGTCATGAAAGAATGCCCGCATTGTGGAATA
>CAYFUV010000032.1:0-9134 GCA_964346435.1 uncultured Candidatus Bathyarchaeia archaeon
TCTCACACAAACAAAAAACAAGCCATTGCGCTTCTACGAAAATTAATTAACCCAGATGCTCTGATGCCGGAGAAAATCAAAGAAACCATTGCCGAAATGATGCTTCGATTGACCGGCAATGACATTAGCTGCTGTCCCCAATGCAAGAAAGGTAAAATGACAATAGTCAAGAAATTGCCAAGACTCTATCGGAATTCACCATAGCTATTTTCATCTCCCTTTTGCTTGATTGATATAGGGACGAAAAAAGTGCCTTCTGGGCACAACAGGAGAGGTTTGCCAAATTTCAGGTTTTTTGGGATTTGAAACTCTAACATTCAGACTGTTTCGTAGCATTTATATCAAAAATTACTAATCAGATCATGTTTATATCCCTCTTAAATGCTCAATCACCTCTAATTTGCCTTCTTCCTTGCCTCCAATTGATCTGTCGCCATCTATATAATCCCCATAGATAGGGCAGAGCTAAGTCATTCTAACCAGGGCGGTTCAGTTCACTATTTTATCAATCATTGTCTTATGTTAAATCATTTTTTGTTGCTTTTAAGCCAATCATGAACTATAGCTATTGCTGTGCATTTGAATAAGGGCAATGATTGATAAAACGCTAATCAATGAAGTCCACAGTCAGAGATTTTAATGGGTAGGCTTGGCGATATACAATTTATTGAGGTTACCCCCCATATATTCTGGACTATTTTACGCCTGCCTTTTTGAAAGAAGGCATTTCATCCTTTACCATTTATTTTTATCTCACCCAAACAGGTAACTACCTTAAAATATTAAATCTTTTCGATTTCTATTGTAGGGATTGATTGGTCGCCGAGGAAACGTCCTTGACATTGAAGAGCCATATTAATAGGATTCACTCCATAGATGAATCTTTCTGTTCTTAGATAAGGACAAAACCCAGCTAACCGAAACTTAAAATCGGGGTTGGAGTGATAAAACTGAAAGTAAGAAAAAGGAGGGATATGATGAGCGAGGATGTTTATGAAAGACTTAGGGAATTCATGGAAACATTGCCAGCAGGCTACCCAACAACACCGACCGGGGTTGAAATTAAGATCTTAAAGAAGCTATTTTCCCCGGAGGAGGCTGAGCTTACTATGAAACTGAAGAACGAGCCGGAAGAGATCTCGGTCATCAAAGCGCGGGTTGAAATGGATGTGTCTGAATTGGCCCCAAAGCTTGAGGAGATGGCCCAAAAGGGCCTTATTTTCAGAGTTCGAAAAGGAAAAAAAGAACTCTACCAAGCATTCCAGTTTCTTGTCGGCATTTACGAATTTCAACTTAAAAATCTTGACAAAGAATTCTGCGAGATGTTTGAAGAGTATTTACCTTATCTTGGCAGGTCTTTTAGGTCTTTTAAGACCAGTCAAATGCGTGTCATTCCGGTAGAATCGGCGGTTGAAACAACACTTGGGGTGGAGACATATAATAGCGTAAGGGAGCTGGTTGAGCAACAGGATCTAATCTCGGTTGCCGAGTGTATCTGCCGCAAGGAGCAGAAGCTTCTAGGTAACGAGTGTGATCGTCCGAAAGAGACTTGCCTTATCTTCGGGGATTTTGCCCAGTATTACATCGACAATGGAATGTCAAGAATGATAAGTACAGAAGAGGCTTTCAAGATCATAGATCTGGCGGAAGAATCGGCGCTGGTTCTCCGTCCGACTAACAGTCAGAAGCTAGAGGCCATTTGCTGCTGCTGTCCATGCTGTTGTCCGGGTCTAAGAAATACAAAGATTTTGCCCCAGCCTGCGGACTCGGTGCTATCTCATTACAGGGCCAAGATCGATCCCGACCTCTGCTCTGCCTGCGGTCAGTGCATCGATCGATGTCAGATGGATGCAATCAAGGAGGGAGATGATTTCTCGGAGATAATTGATGGGCGATGTATCGGTTGCGGGCTCTGTGTATCGACATGTCCAGAAGAAGCTATCTCATTAATTGCTAAATTCGATATGGAAGCGCCTCCCCAGGACTTTCGAGAGATGTTAAGAAAGATCGAGATCGAGCGACGCGCAATCTAGCCTCGCTCTAACGGAAACTTGCCGCTATCCTAAGTGCCGATGTCAAAGAATATAGTCGCTTGATGAGTCAAGATGAAGGGGTAGGGGAATAAGGAATAGTCAAACCGGAGCTCATGAACATAGATGTGATTGCCTGATCTTGTGATCATTTCCGCGGTTCCCCATCCGCAGGAAAACAGCCGGATTCCGTATCATGGCGCGTGGGTTCGAGAGAGAAAAACGGTGCGAAGAAATACCTTGTGAATCAGCAACCTGCCGGCACACTCCTGAGAGGAGGCCTTCGGAACGGGAGTCGTAGCCGGTTAACCCCTAAACAAATCGGAGGCGGGATATGCCCATCATTGATGAGATTTTGACAAGAAAGGTTTTTGACAGCAGAGGAATAGAGACCCTTGAGGTGGACGTTATTTCAAAAAACGGTTTCGGGAGAGTCGCTGCTCCCTTTGGAGCACCCGGCAGCAGGGGGGAATTCGAAGCGCCTGCTTACTCCCAAGGGGGACTCGATGAGACCATAGGCATTATCGAGAAAGAGATTAAACCAAAGATACTCGGTCTATCAGCGGAGGACCAGACCCAGATCGATGAGCTCTTAAGGGAAATTGACGGTACAAAGAATTTTGAAAGAATTGGAGGAAATACATCTTCATCGATTTCCCTGGCCGTTGCCAAGGCGGCGGCTTCAGCCCTAAAGATCCCATTATATAAACACCTTGCTCTTGGGGGTGATTATGCTTACCCCTATCCTCTCGGAAATATGATAGGCGGCGGAGCACACAGTATGGGATCGGCTCCCGATATGCAGGAACATCTTGTTGTTCCCATCGGCGCCAGAGATATCCGGGAAGCGGTCATGACCAACATTGAGGTGCATGAGAGAATAGGTGAAGTTTTGGAGACCAAGGACCGAAGCTTTGCCGGTGGGATGGATGATGAAAGGTCATGGGTGGCGGATCTAACGGACGTTGAGGCTTTTGATATTATTTACGATACGTGCAAGGGAATAACGGAAAAGACCGGGATGCGATTTGGAATCGGATTGGATCTGGCTGCGGATCGCCTCTGGAATCAGGAGACCAAAGAATATGAATATCATCGCGAGGGGAAAAGTAGATCCCATGATGAACAAATAGATTTTCTGTCCTTGTTGATTGAGAAATACGATCTGTTCTACGTAGAGGACGGCTTCCATAGCAATGATTATTTATCATTTTCCGTTCTGAACAAAAAGTATGGCAGTCACTGCCTTATCTGTGCGGATGATGTTTTTGCCAGTAACGCCGATAGGACGGGTCACGGCATAGAGATCAACGCAGCAAATGCCATGATTTTGAAACCCAACCAGGTGGGGACGGTTACGGGCGCTCGGCAGACCTGTGAGCTTGCCCAGAAAAATGGACTGAAGGTCGTTGTTTCTCATCGGTCAGGGGAGACGGATGATGCCTCCATCGCTCATCTTGCGGTCGGTTGGCATCTGCCCATGATAAAGACAGGCGTTCTGGGAGGTGAACGGCTGGCCAAGCTGAATGAACTCATTCGTGTTGGCGTGAATTTTCCCATGGGAGATTTGTCCCTGGGCAGTCGTTCGTGAATGACCGGAAAAGGGGATCAGGATTCCGTTTTTGGAAGGGACGGGATTACGGGACCTTTCCGCCACAAAGAGAGACAAATTTTTTAATAACGTTTAACAGTGTTGGCATGGATCCTCTCTGCTTCGTAAAAGCCCTTTAACCGGGGGAGGAAGAGGCCATGGAAAACCTGGCCCGCTATATTATCCGGGCATCATTTTCCCAGGAGAGAATGACCTATATCCGAGAAGAATCCAAGGTTATCTACCAATCAAAGGACGGCAAGGAGGAGAAGGTCTTCGATGCCCTCGAAAGCCGACCAAGCGACCCTACATAGTATCTATCAGCCTTGAGTAATAGGAAGCCGAAAAAGTCCAGATTAGGATTCAAATATTGAGTGATTTTAATAATTGGCCTGCTTTATGTTCTGGCAAGTAAGGTGGATTTTTCGATCATTGGAAAATATCCCAATATATTAGGTGGCATAATGACCAGCCTTTGTTCCTCGACAGTGAAAAAGGATTTACTACCTCATCCTTCTCTTGAGTCCCCCAAGACCGATCAAGACAGAGCCGAAATTTATTAGTTGGTATTAGCGGGGATTACCAGATCATCGCATTGAGCCCTTGATGGGTGCAAGAGATGGACGAGATGGACGCGCCTTCAACTTGGCCGAGCATTATCGTATGCCCGACAATTGCTGCTTCAATACTTTCTGATCATGTGTAAGAAATTTTTCGTCTTTATCCAATCCCAGTTCTTTGATTTCGCTAGGCTCGGACTTCACAATCAATACACGAAAACTCGGGTTCATTCGAGTATAGTATTTTCTAAGAACCCACCTTAAAATATCAATACTCACAACAATGCAAATCGCCAACGAGATTACCAAGAATAGAACTTTCATTACAGGTTCATTTGGTACTCCAAACGGTTTTATAACAAAAAATCTGAAGCAGAGGAATAAAATGATCAAGCGCCACGCGTAGGATAGCCAAATCCTGCCGGCGATCTTCCAAGTCACTTGTAACTGTTAATTGAACTCTTCGCTATTTTTCATGGCCATTCCTCCTTCTCTTAAGGTTAAGGCCGGTCAATATACGGATAGCGCCCATCTCATCTTGGCTCATTAGCCGGCTATAATCCTTAACATCTGCGCTTAGGATTGCGCTAAGCTTTCGTTTAGAGCCTTCTGTATTAAAGCGTTTTATCCATTAGATGCCTGAGCCAGGAAAATCCTTTGACTTTTTTTCTTCAGCCTTTTGGTGCCGGTGAAATTCCTTCACAGCGGCCTTGAGCGTCTTTTCCCGAGCCTTCTCATCTGGCTCAGGAACCTGGATTGTATCCGACAATTGCTTCTTCAATACTTTCTCATCATGTGTAAGAGATTTTTCGTCTTTATCCAATCCCAGTTTTTCGATTTCGCTAGGCTCGGACTTCACAATCAATACACGAAAACTCGGGTTCATTCGAGTATAGTATTTTGTAAGAACCCTCTTTAAAATATCAATACTCGCAACAATGCAAATCGCCAACGAGATTACCAAGAATAGAACTTTCATTACAGGTTCATTAATGAGAAAGGTAAAGATAAGATTAATGAGATGGGAAATTGGTGGTACTACAGACGGGGGTATGAACAAAGATTTGAACATGAAGAATAAAATATAAAATAAAATTATCAAGCGCCACGCGCAGGCCAGCCAAATCCTGCCGGCGATCTTCCAAGTCACTTGTAACTGTTCATTGAACTCTTCGCTATTTTTCATGGCCATTCCTCCTTCTCTTAAGGTTAAGGCCGGTCAATGTACGGATAGTGCCCATCTCATCTTGGCTCATTAGCCGGCTATAATCCTTAACATCTGCGCTTACGATTGCGCTGAGCTTTCGTTTAGAGCCTTCTGTATTGTATCCATCAGTTTTTTCAGTTTGTTTTTTTCCATGGTCATATCTCTTGCTCCATAGATTTCTTGAGTCTTTTCCTAGCCTGAAAAATTCGCCATGAAACCGTGGTTTCCGAACAGTTTAGTACTTGTGCGGCTTCTCTATGGTTTAACCCTTCTGCAAAAATTAACAGTATGGCACTCTTTTGTTTTTCAGGCAGTTTATTAAGCGCTCTGTACAATCGGACAGCAACAAGATGTTCATCTGGCAGCGGTGTGGGATTGCCCGGGCCTTGTTCAAGGGCAAAGGCCGTTTCATATTTATGTTTGATAGCATGCTTTCGGTGAAAATCTTTTGCCGTGTTTATAGTGATACGGTAGAGCCATGTCTTAAAAGAGGATTTTTGTGTGAATGTTTTCAGTTCTTGCGCAAGTTTTATAAAAACTTCCTGGGCTATGTCTTCTGCGTCTTCCCTGATTCCGCACCACTTATACGATGCCCTGTATACGGTCAAATAGTGTCTTTTGACCAGGTGGGCGAAAGCCTCTGTGTCTCCATCCACCGAAAGCTTAACAAGTTCGATGTCATCATAGATATCCATCCGCTTAATTCCTTTTATCTATTAGACGCATGAGGGTGCGATATCCTTTGAGTTGGTTCATGAATATGCACTTATAATCAAGTCTTAAAAAAGTCGGGCCGATCTAAGTCCTTGATTTTTTGTAAAAAGACTAAAAACATGGCCGTTTTTTTGGTCTTAAACACATGTTTTTTTGGTCGAAAATGGCGGTTTAAGAGTTTTATGCTTCTATGAGAGTTACATGATACTTATCAGATTTACATAATGACACATTTTTCTACTTTGAAATTACCGTGTAATACGACTGGGTACCGAACTTGCTCAATGGACCGTCCGAGCAAAGCCCTTTGGCCACAAAAGATTTATCTAATAATACCACAAAATATGGGGAGCTCTTTTTTGGCGTTTCACACTATATTTCATTGATTAGCGTTTTATCAATCATTGCCCTTATTCAAATGCACAGCAATAGCTATGGCTCATGATTGGCTTAAAAGCGATAGAAATAATTTAACATATCGCAATGATTGATAAAATGGTGAACTGAACCGCCGTGGTTAGAATGGATTACCTCTGCGCTATCTATGGGGATTATATAGATGGCAACAGAGCAATCGTAGGCAAGGGAGATGGCGATTTAGACGTGATTCAAACGTTTAACAGCGACATAAACATGCCCCGATTAGTCATTTTTGATATAAATGCTGTGAAAAAGTCTGAAATTTAGATTTGCACATCACAAGGCCCTGAATTTTGGCAAACCTCTCCTGTTGCGCCCAGAAGGCACTTTTTTCGTCCCTATATCAATTAAGCAAAAGGCAGATGAAAATAGCTATGATGAATTCCGATAGAGTCTTGGAAATTTTCTGACTATGGTCATTTTACCTTTCTTACACTGCGGACAGCAGCTAATGTCATTGCCGGTCAATCGAAGCATCATTTCGGCAACGGTTTCTTTGATTTTCTCCGGCATCAGGGCATCAGGGTTAATTAATTTTCGTAGAAGCACAATGGCTTGTTTTTTGTTTGTGTGAGACAAAAATCCGAAGTATCGGATTTTCACGAAACCCTTAGGCAGGATATGCAGAAGGAAGCGTCTAATGAACTCATCGGCATCAAGGCTCATTTTCCTTATTTCATTGTTTTTTTCCCTATCCCTGTAGGTAAAGCTGACCTTATCGTTGTCAATGGAGACGATCCGATTGTTTGAGATGGCTACCCTGTGAGTGTAAAGGCCAAGATACTCAAGGACCTGTTGGGGACCGGCAAAAGGAGCTTTTGCATAGGCAATCCATTTAAGCTTTGAGAGTTTTTTTATCAGCTGTCCAAATTCTTCGTTTAACTCAAAGCGAGCTGTATTGCCTGGGAAGATCAGCTGTTTTTTGAGATAGGCGGCTTGGAAATTTTGCAGATAGCGTTTTCTAAACTCTTTTGCCAAAGAATCGATTCGGAAAAGAAATGATTCGTGTGCCGGTATCCATTTATCTTTGGCAAATGATAAAACGCCTGCGGGAATCAGACAGTGGAGATGGAAATGATCTATCAGTGTCTGAGACCATGTGTGCAAAACGGCAATGAATCCTAGTTGGCCTTCAAGTCGCCATTGGGGATCTTTAGCAAAGGCCTGGAGGGTTTGATTGACAGCGGTAAACAAAATTTGCAGGCACAGCCTTTTGTTACATAAAATAATCGGATTAAACTCATGGGGCAGGGTGAATACAAAATGGAAATAACCGCAAGGCAATAGTTCAGCCTTGCGGTCATTTAGCCATTGTTCCTTGGTCAAACACTGGCATTTCGGGCAATGCTTATTGCGGCATGAGTTATAAGCGACGCGCTCAAAACCGCATTCGTTGCATTGCTCGAGATGGCCGCCGAGTTGGGCACTGCGGCATGCTTCAATGTGATACATCGCCTTGATTTGTTCATATGACAAAGCGTTAGATCGCCGATAATTGTCGCCGTAGAGACGCAATATATCTGCGAGTTCCGGTTGATCTTTGTTGTACAGAGCAACTGGGGCATGGGAAGTGTTTTCCATTGCTTTGCCCTCCTATTGTTCTTCGTCAAAAAGGGTATCAAGAGGGCTTTTGAATTTGGTGAAGCGCTCTGGGATGAGGTGAAGATAGATGATTGTGGTTTTTATGGATGAATGGCCAAGGAGGCGTTTGATCGTAAAAAGGTCAGTTGCCTGGTACAGCAGGTGGGTTGCAAAACTGTGGCGCAGTGTGTGGATGCCGTGGCCTTTGTTTAGGCCGGCTTTTTTTTTGCAAGACAAAAAGCATCGTGAACTGCTGCTGGCGTCATATGGCTTTGGGCATTTCGACCGGGAACCAACCATTTGCCAGGGCGATATTTTTTCCAATAGCTTCTCAGGTCCACAAGGAGTTTTTTGGAAAGGATCGTGTAGCGGTCCTTTCTACCTTTGCCTTGTTCTACCCTTATCAGCATTCTGGAAGGATCACTCTCTATGTGATGCGGTTGTAGACGGATCAGCTCACCGATCCTTAGCCCTGCGCTATATGCGGTTTCCAGTAAGACCCTGTGTTTAAGGTTCTCTGTTGCAGCCAGCAGGCGTTTTACTTCTTCCTCGCTGAACACTACGGGCAGTTTTTTAATTCGGGGCCTTGGGGGAATTTGAAAATAAGTCTCATCCCATTTGCAAATATTCCTGTAGAAGCACAGAATGCCCGAAAAATAGTTATTGCAAGTGCCCCAGGAAACTTTACGATCTTCAATAAGATAACGAAAATATTCCTGAACCTGCTCGTTCGTAAGCTTGTCCGGAGGTTGCATGTAGAATTTTGCTAACCCCTTAACAGCGTCAATGTAGTTCTTTTTTGTATGGTGCGAAAATCGTTGTAAAGTCATGTAGTTGAGAAATTGGGTTTTGAGATCGGTTTTCATAATATACCTCCTTCGATAAAAGTTTTTTTTGACAGAAAAACAGCTTCTGCCAGGGAGGTATTTTAACCGATTATTGTTAAAATCAGCAGATGATAATTGCCTGCGAGGATATAGAAGACATTGCTGGCGGGAATCTACCTAAATTTCCGCGAAGCGGTTCAGTTC
>CAYFUV010000033.1:0-3081 GCA_964346435.1 uncultured Candidatus Bathyarchaeia archaeon
AGGTGTAAGTTGCTGGCTGAAGTTTCAAGTCCAAGTGAAGCGGACATTGCTCTTAAGACTTTAGAGCTTGGGGCTGATGGAGTGGTTTTAAAGACATCGAGTTTAGATGAAATTATTGAGACCTCCTCCTTGATCAAAAGTGCTCCCCTAAGAGTTAACCTCATTGAGGCGGAAATTACCGGAACAAAAGCAATTGGGATGGGTGCTAGAGTTTGTATTGATACTTGTGACTTGATGAGGATGGGTGAAGGCATGCTCGTGGGCAGTCAATCTTCAGGTTTATTCCTAGTTGAATCAGAAACTTATGATAGTCCCTATGTTGAGACAAGACCTTTCAGAGTAAACGCTGGCCCAGTATCGCTATACATCCTGTCATCTTCTGATAAAACAAAATACTTATCGGAATTGAAAGCAGGAGACGAGGTTATGATCGTAGATAGAAATGGAAATTCTCGAGTAACGAACATCGCAAGAATTAAGATCGAATTACGTCCATTGATACTTATCGAAGCAATGAAAAATGGGAAAGTTATAAAGACTATAGCTCAAAACGCCGAGACTATAAGGCTAATTACTAAGGAAGGATCGAAATCTGTGACTGAATTAAAGAAAGGGGATAGTATCTATGTCCGATTAGAAGAGGGCGGAAGACATTTTGGTGTGAAGGTCAAGGAAGAAACGGTGATAGAGCGCTGAAAGTAGCAATATGCGCATGTATCCTCGCAGATAATATAAATGAAACTTTGAAGAAGATTGAAGAGGTAGGAAAGCATGCCCCCGATTTCATTGAGATTAGGATGGATAATTTTGAAGACTACGATGATTTGAGCAAGATTGTAAAGACAACAAAGATTCCACTTATCGCAACAAATAGGCTGGCTGACGAAGGTGGTTTTTTCAAAGGAGATGAAAAAAAAAGAATTAACTCCCTTTTGGATGCAGCTGGACTCGGGTTTGAATTTACAGACATAGAGCTATCTACAAAAAATGTGGCGGAAATAGCACGCAAAGTGCGCTCTCTTGGTTCGAAAGCTATAATTTCTTATCACAACTTCAATAGAACCCCTTCAGCTAATGAAATCCAGAAAATTTTTGAAAGAGAATTAAGCAAAAACGCCGATGTTTGCAAAATTGTAACAACTGCTCAAAAATTTAGCGACAATTTAGAACTATTCAAATTTATCAATAAAAATTCTGATAGAGCAAAAATAGTCTGTTTTGCTATGGACAAATTCGGTAAAATATCGAGGCTATTTTCACCCTTTTTTGGAGCATTCTTCACAATGGCTTCGATAGGAAAAGGGAAGGAAACAGGACCTGGTCAACTGGAAATTGGAGAAATGATAGAATTATATAAAAAATTAGGACTTAGTATTTGAATGAATGTTTCAGGAAAGACTAGGATATGTGGAATAATTGGCAATCCAATTGAACACACTTTAAGCCCAATCATGCATAACGCAGCTTTTAAAGAACTCGATCTTGATTTTATTTATGTAGCATTTAAAGTCGAGAAAGAATGCCTTCGTGAGGCAATGGAAGGTATTAGAGCGTTAGGAATACATGGACTGAATGTCACGATTCCATATAAGGAAAAAATCATTCCATTTTTAGATGAAATTAGCCCAGAAGCTAAAATCATAGGTTCTGTAAATACCATTCTGAATCAATCAAACAAACTCATTGGTTATAACACAGATGGTATTGGCGCCGTTAAGGCTTTGGAAGACAATAAGGTTGAGTTGATTCAGAAAAACGTCATTCTGCTTGGGGCTGGCGGAGCCGCTAAATCCATTGCCTTTCATTTCTCCCAGAAAGCCAAGAAAATAATGATATTAAATAGAACACTGGATAGGGGAAAAAAATTAGCAGAGAGCTTACGATCTAGATCAAACGCAGATGTTTGCTGGGATCAACTTTCAAGAGAAGCGATTAGAAACCACCTCAAGAAAGCAGATATTTTGATTAATGCGACTAGTGTAGGTATGAATCCTGAGTCAGATGTAACTTTGGTTGACCCAAACTGGTTGAATCCAGAAATATTTATTTTTGATATAGTTTACGGTCCAGTCGAAACTAAACTTATACGGGACGCAAAAAAGATCGGTGCGAAAACAATGGACGGAATCGATATGTTGGTCTATCAAGGGGCCATGGCTTTCACCATTTGGACAGGGAATGCGCCTCCTATAAAGAAAATGAAAGAAACCATCGTGGAAAAAATTAAAGAACTTAGAAATAAGTAACAAAGCATATGAGTAGTTTAGAGTGTGTCCTCTGAGTAGAATCAGCACACACTCATTTCCTTTTCAAATCAATCCATTTCTTATCGAGCCTGGCCATACCTTCCCAGCCACGATCCATGAATAAAGCATCGACCGTAGTAATCGCAGCCATAGCCTCGATAACAGCATAAATTCTTCCAAGTAAGGTTGCGTCCCTTCTAGTTATAGGACTTAACTTTTCTTCTTTCATTGTTTTCATGTTTATAGATGGTTGTTCCACCGAAACTGTTGGCGTAGGCTTAATCGCCACACGAGCAACGATATCTTCACCATTTGTTATTCCTCCTAATACTCCACCTGAATTGTTTGTTTTGAACCTGACTTTTCCGTTTTTTAAATAAGGATGATCGTTGAATTCAGATCCTTTCATGGTACTGCACTTAAATCCTGCTCCAAATTCTATACCTTTAACTGCTCCGATACTCATTATTGCATGAGATAGCATTGCATTGAATTTATCAAAAACAGGTTCACCTAACCCGCCTGGAATATTATGAATAATGAGCTCGACGATGCCTCCTGCTGTCTCTCCCTCCTCCTTTATTTTTAGTACTTTCTCTATCATTTCCTCAGCTGCCTCAAGATCTGGGCAGTTTATCTCATTCTTTCGATAATTCTTCTTAATTTCTTCAAAGCTCATTTCTTTGGCCTTTATTCCAATGCACTCTTTTGTATAAGCAATTACCTCAATTTTCTCTCGTGCAAGAAGGATCTTTGCTATTGCGCCTGCTGCGACTCTACCAACTGTTTCCCTACCTGAGGCTCTTCCCGCACCACACCAATCAGCCGCTTCTCC
>CAYFUV010000034.1:0-22343 GCA_964346435.1 uncultured Candidatus Bathyarchaeia archaeon
GGTGGCTACATTACGGTGAGATCGTTCTCACAGGGACATTCGCTTCCTCGTTGCACCATTTCAAGGATGCACTAGTATTTGTGAGAGACCACTCAGAAGCCGTGTCTCAGGTGATTTCGTCACGGTGCGGTTTGGATGATATACTTAGTGTGGTCGAACAGACCAAGAAAGGTACAGCCCTGAAGACTATCATTATGTTTGATTGAGGAGACCGTCTATCATGAAAGGAAAAATGAATCGACTTTCCAGGATACTGAGCCCAAAAACTAGCCGAGGCCTTATCATAGCCATTGACCATGGTATGGCGCTCGGTCCGATAACGGGCATCGAGCAACCCGCCAGAGTGTTCAATCTGCTCGAACCGTACGCTGACGCGTGGCTCATGACTAAGGGGATCTTTACTCATGTTTACAAACCTCGTGGCGAAACTGGAATTATACTACGGGCGAGTGGAGGAGCGACCATCGCCGGACCTGACATAACACGTGAGGGTCCCACCGCCTCAGTTGAAGAACTCGTCTCGCTCTCCGCCGATGCCATCGCCACTTCCGCCTATATCGGGACGCAGAATGAACACGAGACTTTGCAGCATATGGCAAGGATTGCCACAGACTGCCGTCGTTGGCAGATACCGCTTGTGGGCGTTATTGGCGTTGGAAAAAATAAGGAGAAAACACAGGACCCGAGGTTCATTGCTCTAAGCGCGCGCGTTGCAGCGGAACACGGAGCCGATATCGTCAAGACGTACTACATGGAGCAGGATTTCGATAAGGTCACAGCGGGATGCCCTGTCCCGATAGTCATTGCTGGTGGACCAAAGTGCGAGACCGACGAAGAGACTCTCGCCATGATACGTGGCGCACTAGATGCGTGGCGCGGCAGGCATTGTCATGGGTCGCAACCTCTGGCAAAGTGACCGTCCAGTACCGCTCATCAAAGCCGTCCGTACCATGATCCATAAAAACATCTCCCTCGATGATGCTATCGTCATGCTCTGTGAATCATAATTCGGGGTAATTCAGTAATTTAGCGCGGGCTACATTAATCCGATGTCTTTTACTTTGAAAGTTTGTATCATCTTTAAATTTAATTGAAATATGAGTGCCATCACAAAATGGTTTATTGTCTGATTTACCGCAACGACACAAGGTCATATAATTTCTTCTTTCGTATTCGGTTCCATCTGATGATTCTAAAGGCACTCTACCTTTTACCCAAATAGGTCCGCTGACTTTTTTTTGTGGATCCTCGACTAAACTGATAGAAGGTTCACATTTTAACTCAATCGGCTTTCCTGTTTTTTTATCCCATGATACTAATCTTCCTGAAGGACAATTATATGTTTCTTGAATCGCAAGTTCTTTTAGTTTTGGTTCATTAGACTCTCGAGTAAGTTTCCAAACACCCCCAGCTCTTTCACAAAAACGGGCAACAGAACAGAAAACTTGAGCATCTGTTAGGAAGAGGTCTGGTCCAGAAATTTTTTCTGCCTGTTCAAGATATTTTTTCTTACTTGCGGTTTCTGTGCCATCAAACTCTATTTCTTTGTGTATTCCGTCACAATAGGGCTTATTGTTTGATTGGCCACAACGGCAAAGAGCATAACTTGCTTTGTCAGGATATATATCGCCCTTATCCCATCTAACCGGATAACCATCACTATCTGGTACTATTATTTCTTTATCTAATGATAAACTGCCGGAAACAATATACGGGCCGTTTTTTGAAACTACTACCTTGCCCCTCTCCTTTTTAATCTTATCCAATATAAACTCAAAGTCCTTTTATTGCCATAATTGAATAGTGGGTCCTGAACGGTTTTTCACTCTTATGGAGGAGTATTCTCTTAAATAGTTAACTAAATACAGTAAGCGCGCACCTCTAGCTAAAAAGCTTTACATATAATTAAGAATTAAGAATAAATGAGACTTTAGACTATAGGTGACTTTATGAGACTTAAAGGAAAAGTCGCGCTTATAACGGGTGCTGGTCGCGGAATAGGCCGAGCTACAGCGAAATTGTTTGCGCAAGAAGGGGCAAAAGTAGTAATAAATTACAACAAGTCTGATAAAGAAGCTTCAACCCTTGCGGAAGAGATACGGAAGCAGGGCGGAGATGTTCTGCTTTTTAAGGCAGATATCTCAAAATCTGATGAAGTCAAGAATATGGTTCAAAAAACAATCGAAAAATTTGGTCGAATTGATATACTCGTAAATAATGCTGGTATTATATTCCCAGCAAAGTTTCTTGAAACGACAGAAGAAATATGGGATAAGACAATGGATATCAATATGAAAGGTGCTTTTCTATGCTCAAAAGAAGTCGCCCCTATTATGCTAAATCAGAAGAAAGGCAAGATAGTCAATATATCATCGATCTGTGGATTAGCAGAGAGGTCAGCTTTAAGAAATACAGCTTACGTAGTTTCCAAAGATGGAATAATAGGTTTAACCCGTTCTTTAGCAGTGAATTTTGGGCCAAAAATAAATGTGAATACCATTGCTCCAGGTCTTACAGATACAGATATGGCAGCTTTATTAGGTCCTGATCGGGTAAAATTTGGAATAGAAGAGTCCATTTTAAAGAGAATTGGTAAACCTGAAGATATTGCAAATGCCGCCCTATTTCTTGCATCAGATGAGTCGGATTTCATAACAGGTGAGGTATTAACGGTATCTGGCGGCAGGGGAATGAGATAACATAGCGCACGCATCAGCGCGCGCTAGCGAATTAGCAGGAAAAATTATCTAAGAAATAATCATTTCTTGATACTTTCAAGAACCTCTGTATTTACTACATTGTCTGGGATTTTTCCGTCCATGACCTTCAAGATATTTTCGCAAACAGCAATCGTTATACGTCTAAAAGCCTCGACTGTCCAAGACGAAGTATGTGGTGAAAAGACTACATTTTCATGACGAAATAGAAAATGGTCAGATACAGGTTCGTTCTTAAGCACATCGATACTAGCGCCAGCAATCCAGCTATTTTTTATTGCCTTATGTAGAGCCTGTTCATCAACTAGTCCTCCTCTGGCCGTATTTATTAGGATTGCATTATTTTTCATCAAACGTAATTCCCTCTCGCTGATCAAATTCTCTGTTTCGTTTGTCAACGGAGCATTTATTGAAACATAGTCTGAATTTTTGAGGAGAAGCTCTAAATCGACAAGTTTGACATTGATTTTATTAGCCCTCTCACTTTTTACATATGGATCGTAAGATAAAATATTCATTCCAAATGCTTGGGCCATCCTTGCTAGCCTTGAACCAACATTGCCAAGTCCTATGATGCCCAAAGTTTTCTTGAATAGCTCATTTCCCATATATTCATGTTTATCAGCCCAATTTCCACTTTTTACTAAATTGTCTAACACCCAAAATTTTTTTGAGATAGCGATCATCATGCCTATAATATGTTCAGCAACACTTTGAGCATTTAAACCAGGACTATTAAAAAAAATAATACCTTTTTCCGTACATGCCTGAATATCGACACTATCTACTCCGGCCCCGAATCTCCCGATAACTTTCAGTTTATTGGCACCCCTCAATGATTCTCTTGTTATCTTAGAATCTACTGCTATAACTGCATCAACGTCATGCAAATCCTTGCTACTGACATTTTCCACAAATTTATCCTTAATTCTGACCTTGGCACCTTTTAATGTCTTAAGCCCAAAGTCTATTTCTGGAATTGGTTCTGTCACAAAAACACTATATTTTTTCATAAAATCATTCGCTCAATATACTTTTCCAGCGCGTGCGCTGGTAGTGCGGGGAGTGCGTATCCAATCTCAGTTTTGGTGCGCTATTGTCTCTTCGCCCTTACATTCTGAAGTAAAAGAAAATTGTAATTTAATATATTTGAAGATTGTGAATAATCAGGTTGAGAATTTATCCGATCGATATGTGAACATCAAAAATTATTAAATTTGCACAGGCGCTAGAACTAAATTGTTTCCAATGCTTTCGTAGCTTTTATCGCCCATTCTGGATCTCCTAAAAGTTCTCTCCCCACAGCTACTAAGTCAACCTTTTCTTCCCTTATCGCTTGGTCTGCATACCGGGGATCTTTGATTCCACCGACACCGATGACAGGTATATTCACCGCTTCTTTAATCTGTTGAGCTTGGGGAATAAAGTATCCTTGTTTATTCTGTAGTTCGTTAGGTCTACTTCCACATAGGCCTCCTGATATGTCGATTATATCTACTCCTGCATCCTCCAATTTCAAAGCGAATTTTTTAGAATCTTCGATTTGAGTCCCTGCAGGGTCCATATCATCTGAGCCTAATCGGTAAAGGATAAGCTTTCCTCCTATTTCCTCCTTAACTCTTTGAACAATTTCAAGAGGAAATCTAATCCTGTTTTCTAAAGCTCCTCCGTACTCGTCCTGACGTTTATTAGTCAATGGAGAGAAGAATTGATTTAGAAGAAAGCCATGAGCCCCATGTACTTCGACTCCGTCGATTCCAGCCTTTATGACTCTCTCCGCCGCCAACCCGAAAGCATCAACCACTGCTTCAATTTCTTCACTTCGAAGCTCTCTAGCATTTTCGATGGGCGAAGGAGCTATAGGTTTTCCTCCAGTGATCTCCTCGCTTGAGCGAGCTCCAGCATGATTGATCTGCATCACAACTTGAGTGCCCGTCTCATGAACACTACGCGAAAGTCTCTCTAATCCCGGAATTAATCCATCATTATGGACTCCTAATTGCCTCTCGCTGAGTTTTCCATCGAGCGACACATAGCTATGCTCAACTATCTGCAGTCCCAGAGCTTTGGAACGTCTAACATAATGCTCAATAAGATTGTCTGTTACAGCTCCTTCGGTAGTTGCTAACTCAGTATTCATAGGAGGCATCACTATTCGATTCTTAAAGGTTAATCCTTTTACCGCTAATGGGTCTAAAAGTCCAACCAAAGAAAAAACCTCTATACATGTTTCAACAAGGTATGGCTAGCGCGCGCATTGAATATGCTATTTTAGTTTGTTCCTTGCAATCACTGTTCTTTGGATCTCAGAAGTTCCTTCCGCTATAGCCAACGCTTTTGCGTCTCTCATATATCGTTCTACTGGCCCATCTTTTGAGAGGCCATATCCACCATGGATTTGAATTGCATTGATAGCTACTTGCATTGCGACCTCTGAACTGTAGAGTTTGGCCATCGATGCTTCAACACTAAATCTTGAACCGCTCTCAACCAATGATGCAGCATAGTACATTAAAAGCCTAGCTGCCTCAATCTGAGTAGCCATATCTGCGATTGAAAATTGTGTTGCTTGAAATTCTGAGATAGGTCTACCAAATTGACTTCTTTTCTTAGAGTATTCGATTGAGGCATTAAGAGCCCCTTGGGCTAATCCGACGCCTATAGCAGAAACTCCTATCCTGCCCCTGTCGATACAAGATAGTACTATTTTCATTCCATCTCCCTCATTACCAATAATATTCTCTTTTGGTACCGCGCAGTCTTTAAGAAGAATTTCTCCTAATGATATGCCTCTCAAGCCTATCAGGTCTTCAGTCTTTCCGAAACTCAACCCTTCTGATGCTTTTTCAATAATAAATGCGCTAAGACCTTTAGAGCCCTTTGTCTTGTCTGTAAAGGCCAATATGATATAACATTCAGCCTGTCCAGCATTGGTTATGTAGCTTTTTTCACCATTTATCACATATTCATTACCCTTCACTTTCGCCTCGGTCTGTATCGACGCTACGTCGGAGCCCCCAGTGCGTTCAGCGATACCAAAGGCCCCCAGCTTCTTTCCTTTCGCCATCGGGGTAAGATATTCCACTTTCTGTTCCTGACTTCCAAATAGATGTATTGCGAGCGCTGTGAAAACATGAGCAACGTTTATTGTGGCCGTGCTCCTGCATTCCTTGGCCAGCTCCTCTATGGCGATACAGTAACTGATCATATCCATTCCCAAGCCGCCGTATTCTTTTGGAAAAGGTAGACCAAGGAGTGCTTTATCAGCCATTTTACTAACGATCTCCCTCGGGAATTCCCCTTTCTTATCAATCTCTTTGGAGATGGGAGCCAACTCATTGATAATGAACTCGCATACTAGCTCTCTTAATTCCTGTTGGTCCTTTGAAATAGAAAAATTCAATCTGATTACCTCTAACGAATGTAGCAATTTACGATATATAAAACAAACGAGCGCTTATTATCACACTGCAATATTTTAATCATCATTTCGCGCACGCTAATATGGACAGGTGGTGGAGCCCACTTTCAAACCAATAGCGTGTTTTTATTTCTTCAGACTTTACTTTTTTCGTCTTTGAGACATTCTTTGAACAAACCTCAGCACGTGCGCTATGAAGATCCCCATCATTAAAGTCGAAAAAATCTTGTTTCGTGCGCGCTAACCTTTGATAGCCCCGAATGTTAAACCTCTAACTAAATGTTTCTGAATAAGAAGTCCAAATACTAAAGTTGGAATTATCGCAAATATGCCTAAAGCAGACATAACGCCATAAATAAAGCCTGCGTCTGATGAATATAGGCCTATTTGAACAGGTATCGTAAGGGTATGTCTACGCGTTATTGTTAAGGCGACTACAAAGTCGCTCCAGTTAAGTATGAATATGAATAATGCGGTGACAAAGAAACCTGCCCTGACGAGGGGAAAAATAACCTTATAGAAAACCTGAGCTGGTGAGCAACCATCTATTAAAGCCGCCTCATCAATTTCTTTTGGGATATCCTCAAAGAAGCTTCTCATCAACCATATTACGAATGGGACAGGAAACAATCCATAGAGTAAAATCATCCCAAAGTGAGTGTCTAAAAATCCTAGTGTGGCGTACCAGATAACTATCGGCATAAGAATAGCTATTGGCGGCAACATTCTGAACATTAGGAATAGATACGGCATAAAATCTCCTCCAGCCTTATATCTGGACATAGCGTATGCCGCTGTTGTGCCTATGAACATCGCGAGTAAAGTGCCTCCCACACCTAAAATGAGGCTGTTCATGATGGACTTGACAGCTGTTTGTGGCACCCATTGTTCCCAAGTCTGAATGAGCCCCATCTCTTGAAGTTGACCTTTTGGTATGAATAATGTCATCCAATTCAGCAAAGTTGGCTCCCTAGGTAACCATAGAACTTCAGTAGCAACCCACTCTATTTGCGGTTTAAAGGACATAGAAGCCATCCAGTAAATGGGAAAAAGAGCAAAGAACGTAACGCCTAAGAGGAATATGTAACGCAACGCAGTATAAGCAATATTTCTTATATTTTCCATCAAAATCACCTTAAAATCTTAACAACATACCATCCAATAATACCCATGGTTATGAATATTAAGAGGCATTCGGAAGCTGTGAAACCATACTTAAGGTAGAGAAAGCCCGATTCGTAGAGATACATGGAAATTGTCTGAGTGGCTCTTCCTGGTCCCCCCGCTGTCATTATGTAGGCAACGTCAAATATTTTGAAAGACTCTATACCACGAAGTATTATCGCTATGAGCATTGGTCTCCTTAACATGGGCACTATAACATGAGTGAATGTATAAAATTTCGATGCCCCTAAAACATGCGCTGCGTTAATTGGATCTTGAGGCAATGATGTGAGGGCAGCGACCATTATGAGAAGTATGAATGGGGTCCACTGCCAGATATCCGCTATCATTAAAGATAGTAAAGCATAGTAGCTATTTGTAAGGAAAGGAATATTTGATGGAGCTCCTGTTATTGCACTAAGTAACCCGTTTATAGGTCCGGTTTCCACAAACATTAGGTAGAAGATATATCCTCCTGCTGCGGGAACCACCATCATTGGAGCTATACACGCCAACGTAAAAGCTCTCTTGCCAAAGAATTCTCCACTAAGCACATACGCAATACCAAATCCAAGCAAAAACTCGATTGTGGTGCATACTCCAACTATTAGGAGCGTTCTTAAGACCGCGTTGATAAAATATTCGTCACCTGCAATTCTAACAAAGTTAGCAAAACCCAGAAACTCTGCCTGCCACCAATTTGGCGTATTCTGGGGTATCCAATCTGTAAGTCCTATATACCAAGTAATTACAAAAGGTATCATGGCTGTAAAATTCATGACTATTTGAAGCGGAGTGATCATTAGGTTGCTAAAATTTTTAGGATCTTTGAATCGCGAAAGTGCAAATCTATTTCTGAAGGGCATGGAAGAGACACACCGATTTTTAAAATTATGAAAAGACAGCTGATATAAAAGCTTTAAGATAAAGCGAAGCGCGCGAGCTTTAAGCGCTAAAGCTAATCGCTCGACTATAACCAAATTTTAAATACCTCCTTAATCTATCTTCCTCTTACCCTAAAGGGAATAAAAATGAATGAGAAAAAAGTAACTAGAAGAGGATTCGCGAAAACCGCCGCAACAGGAATAATAGGCCTTGCTGTCGGTGCTGGAATTGGCTATACCGCAGCTACTATGAAGCCCCCTGTGGAGCCGGGAGAAGTCAAGACCGTTACCAAGACAGTGACTGAGGCAGCGCCACCCATGGCAGCAGAGTTCCCATTCAATGTACCACGTACAGGAGCGACAGTTGCTGAGAGAGCAATAAATGCTGCCAAATATCTGTTGGATAAAAATCCAGAGTGGAAGGGGAAAGAGATTGTTCTTTCACACGTAGGAGGTTACGAACCTGGATTTGATGCCATGAAAGGTAGGTGGGAATCAGAGACAGGATTAACTGTTACTCACGCACCCATACCCTTACCTGAGATGTTCGATAAGATGATGGTTGAGGCTGTTTCTAAAACTGGTGACTATGATCTAATGAATATCCAGCCAATGTATCTGCCAGATCTGGTTGAAGCTGGCCTTCTGTATCAGTTAGATGATACAGCCATGTGGATAGATATAATGGAGCATGGCAAACCGATGGGTTATGTATACCCACTCGAATACATGATACCAAGATACAAAGGAAAACTTTATGGATTCATTCAAGACGGGGACGTTTCACAAACTTATTATAGAAAAGACTGGATGACGGATCCGACGGAAAGAAGTGGATTTGAAAGACAATATGGACGTCCGCTTATTCCAGCAAGGACTATTTACGAATACATGGATATGGCAGAATGGTTCCACAGACCGGGTGAGGATAGGTACGGAATAAATGAAGATAGAGAAGTTACCAGAAACGCAAATATGTTCTTCCTTTACTTCAATTCTAGTGAATGGCCTTCTAAGTTCATGTTTGATGACGATATGAACCCACAACTAACCGATGCTAGGGCAATAGAAGTCGGAGAGTTATACGTAAGGGCCATAGATTATACGCCACCAGGTTGGTTAGCTGTGACCGGGTTATCCACCTACGCTCCATTTGGTGAAGGGAAAGTCTTTGAGTGCATGAACTTCCCATCGCTTGCTCGTGTAGCTCAGGACCCAGCAGCGGCTTCCAGAGATAAATGGTTCTGCGAAGTTATTCCAGGCTGGAAGGTTATGGGGCCCGATGGAACGGAAATAGTAAACTATAGGGGAGTGAACCTAGCAAGCTGGTGCTTATCAGTAAGCAACCACAGTAAGATGCAAGAACTTGCTAGTTGTCTAGCTGCATACTTCTCGGATCCAGAAGTTCTTGTGGATGCTATCCTAGCTCCTGCAACGTGGCACGATCCTTCGAGATATTTCCATGTTGGATTAGGGGCAGACCCGCGCGTAAAAGAGTCTAGAGGACCATTGTTACCTCCTTTCGAATCAAATGCTAGTGTGCTAACACCCATGGTTTCAGGTATCAAAGGAGCGACTGAATATAACGTCACTTTGAGTAAGAATCTGCATGCAGCTATGTCTGGAGACATAGACATTGTGGAAGCTTTAGAAACAACAGAAAAAGATTGGAATGAGGCAACGGACCGACTGGGAAGGGCTGATCAAGCAGAGGCTTGGCGGGAAATTAAGAAGTGGTATCCAAACTTTACTTTGGCTGGCCCAGTATATACGGAAGAGAATATACACCTATTGGCATAAATCCCCTTTTTTTACCTACTGGCATAAATCCCCTTTTTTTTCTTGCGCGCTTTTAGCGAGCACTATACACGTCAATTGGAATACCATACTAGTAAAGCGCACGTTAGAATTAGTCCAGCATAAAGTCACTAATGATTACGGCGTATTTTTAAAAAATTCATTAATGAGAATTAATTTCGGCTGTTCCTTATTCTAGATTCAGAAATCGTTTATGATATGGTTTGAAATCTGGCCTAGGGTACAAATCCTTATTTGATAACTTTTTCACTGATATAGCATCCTCGGGACATAATTCTTGACATAATCCACAACCATCGCATCTGGGCAACTCTACTATGGCTTTCCCATCCTTGATATCTATTGCAAAATAAAAACATGTTCTCTTACAAATACCGCATCCTGTACATTTTTGTTTGTCTACAACTGCATAGATTCCTTGATGCCCCCTCTTAACTTTATTAGGAGGTATGATATGCTCTAAGGCTTTTCCTCGCAATTCATTTATTGAGGAATATCCGTGCTCTTCCAAATATCTTGAAATATTCACTATCCATGGTTTTACGACTTCATATCCCTGTACCATTACTGCTGAACAACTTTCTATAGTTGATGCTCCAGCCATAACGAACTTTATGGCATCCGTCCACTCAAGCATTCCCATGCATGCTATTATGGGAACACTTACTTTTGGTGCAGACTTCGCAATATATTTTAGTGAAAAACCTACAAGATAAGGACCACCAAAACCTAAGATGCAAGGAAAAGGAACTGGTTTGGCAGTTTCTATATCAAAATCGATAAAAGATATCCTATGGGATAAAGTTAAACAAGGAGCTCCAGCTTTCTCAAAATTTACAGCCCATTCATCAACTTCGCCAGTTTGAGAAGAGATTTTTGGGCTGAAGGGTATGACAGATTTTTTCCTTGCCAATTTGATTACTTCTTCGGCCATATACATTAGTGACCATCCCATTTTTATTCCCTGCTCTTTTGTTCCCGGCTCTCCAGCATAAGGACAAGAAAAATTTAGCTCTACCATATCAGCTCTGCTTCCATTTACTAACTCAAAAAAATTTTCCCAGGTTTCTAAATCTCCAGCAGTTATTTGTCCTATGATTATACCATCCTCACCTACGAGTTTCTTCGCATCATCTAACTCCTTCACATAATCTTCAGGACTAAGATGAGATCCTTCTTCAATATCCGTAACAACGAAACTTCTTGGGATTATCTTGGGATATCTACCTTGATCCTTTAGCCAATATAGCTTAAACCGAGGTCTCGGATAGACTCTAGTATGTTCATATGGGCTAAGTCCTTTCATCACTGCTCCAGCCCAACCTGAATCAATACCTTTCTTGATATTTTGTGCTGTTTTAGTAGGAGTGGCTGAAGATAGTATGAAAGGATTTTTGAAATTTATTCCGCATATTTCTACCGATAAATCGACTGGCATGAATAGATTTTAGGCTTTCTCTAAAATAAGCATTATTATTACGCATGCTTTGTTAAGTGGAATTAACACACATTAATTTAAAATGTGCAATGCACGCGAATTGATATTCTTTAAAGAGAAAGCAAGAAAAACATTCAATGGTCTTTTCTAGCTTTTAGAAATAGACTTATTCAATGAGTTTGCCGCTTTGACGGAGTTTTTCTTTGACTTCAACCAATTCTAATTTGTCTAAACATTTAGCTGTCTGCCATCCTGTCTTAATATCCCAACCGTGTAAACGATAATATTCATCCAGCATATGGTTCCAACCTTTTTCTTCAAGTTTCTCTCCTTTATGGGGTCCTGAACTGATTGGTTCTTGCATAAATCTCTTTGGGGGGTAGTCATCTTTTCGCTTAAAATTAGCATGCAGAGTATTGAAGGCTTTCTCAATGTTATGTATTCTTTGCCCAATTTGCATCAATTCTTTTCCAGTTATTGAGATCCCAGTGGCCGTGCGAAATAGTTTTGTAAAATCCTCTACGCTTAGTAGAGCTTTATCACTCCACACTGTTGTGAAATAACAAATGCCCACCATATCTACGATTGCTTTAAACCTTTCAAACCAAAAAACCTTATCTGACTTAGAATCATATGAATGTGGATCGCTAGCACTTGGGGTACGATGAGATTGAAAAGCACCGTTAAGATGACCGCCTCCTCTAGGAGCCATTACGCAACCCAAGGCCCATCCCTTGTCCGACCTGATCGCTTCGATCGAATCTTGACCTTTGATATGAGATACATACTTCTCTGAGCCTTTACCGATTATTTTGGAGGCTCTCTTAGAACCTTCTGCTAGTATATTACCAAACCCCTCGCGTTTCGCAATCTTATTGAGCAGTGCAATTACTACATTTACATCTCCCCATTCTAACTTCAAACCATCTGTATCGTTTTGTCCAATTACTCTTTTTTCGTAAAGCTCAAATGCCCATGCGATTGGAGCTGAAGAATTGTCGATGTCAAGACCGAGCTCGTTACATAGTGCATTGATCTTTATCAAGGCAACAGGGTCGTCTATGTCTAGCTTTGCTGAGAAGTCCCAGTCAACATTTAATTGAAAACCTTCACAAATAAGACTGGCATGGGGCTCATCATCAATCTTGAACAAATGGCTACAGTGGATCGGGCAGTTGAAACATGCAAGTTTTCTGATTTCATACTTTTCATTCAACACTTCTTGTCTTATCTTCGTAATTTTTTTGCGACTCCAATAATCATCTTGAAAATTTCTTACTCCTAAGAACCCAAGTTCATTCGAAAAAGGAAGAAAGCCACGAGTTCCATGAGTCCTTCTAATTTTTGTGGACTCATTTTCATTGATTTTTTTCCAAACTTCATCCACTTCCCTCATGAATTTTTTTGGCTCAGCAACTTTTACTTCCCCTGTTCCTCTTATAGCCAAGGCCTTTAATTTCTTTGAACCCATAACTGCTCCACAACCTCCGCGTCCAGCAGCTCGTCCTCGATCAGCTATTATGCAAGCTGATTTAGCCAGGTTTTCTCCAGCTACACCGATAGAAGCCACCCTCAACTTTGGGTCTCCCAGCTCTTTCCGCAACATCTCTTCCGTTTTCCATGTAGACCTTCCCCAAAGATGTGAGGCATCTTTAATCTCGGTTTTTCCATCCTTAATTAGAAGGTACACAGGATTCTTAGAGGATCCATTCACGACCACGAAATCGAATCCCGAATACTTGAGTTCTGGTCCTATATGTCCGCCCACATTTGAAGATAAAACCCCGCCTGTCAAGAGGTTCTTCGTATCTACACTCATCCCACACGAGGCGGGAGTCATTGTACCAGTTAGAGGGCCTGTACTAAAAACCAAAATATTTTCAGGATGAATAGGATCAATCCCAAGTGACAAATATTTGAAAAGTAACCATTGACCAACTCCCCTTCCTCCAATGAATTTTTTCACAAGATTCTTCGAAGGTTTAATCGCGATATCGCCCTTCGTGAGATTTACTCTAAGGAATTTTCCTGTCCATCCATAATGGCTCAAATTTTATCCACCTTGTTTTAGAATGAGGGCCCCAGTAGCACAATATTTTATGCAGAGCGGTTCTTTTTCATCTTCGCAATGATTGCATGCATCATTTATGGATATTTTCATATCGTCCGATTTAATATCAAAAAGAATACTGATTTTAGATGTATTTGGTTGATAGACTTTTTTGAAATGATATGAACATGCTATTTCACAAGACCTACAATTGGTGCACTTATGGGGAATAATTGAAATTTGCTCATTCAACTTTGATACCCTCGATCCATTTTAAGGAGCTACCTTTATAGCTTCAGCATTAAATAAAATTTTTAATTTAAAAGCCGGTTGCTTTGTCTCGACGTTAAGGTGTAATGTTAATTGGCCTAATATGTTAAGCGGGCGCTAATATTTTAAATATTGATCTACTCTCATTAATGTAACATTAAGAAGCGATATATTCTTTTCTCGTGCCAGAAAACAATTAAAGCCAACTTTTATCTTTCAAGTTAGAATGATTTTAATTGAGTTAGATAAACTTGAATTCTTCTAAATGCATTGTGAATGCAGCCCTCATAATAATCGATATGCAGAAGGATAACGTGGGTAGATTCTGCCAACCAATAATACCGAACATCCAATCTCTCATTAGAAAAACAAGAGAGAAAAACATTCCAATAGTCTATGCTTGTGACAGCAGATATACTAATGATTCGCTATTCAAAAAGCTCGGAAGAAGGCCGCACACGATCAAGGGAACAGATGGTGTAAAGGTAATAGAGGAACTGAATCCAGTTTCTGGAGACATAATAATTGAGAAGCGAATGATGAGCGCCTTCTTTGGAACTGACCTAGACTTCACTTTACGTGAAAAAGAAGTAAAGAGGTTGATAATAGCAGGAATTAGAACAGAGTTCTGTTTGCTTAAAACAGTTCTAGATGCTTTTGAACTAGGATATGATGTAATCGTTCCTCAAGATTCGTGTGCTTCTCCATCAGAAGATGGGCACAAAGCCACACTCAAAAGTCTTGATTTCCTAAAAATTCGAAAACCAAAAACGCTGGAACTCATTGAAGAACTCTGATTTTCTAATGCGCGTGCAACATATATTCTTATACTCAAGTTATTTTATTGCTCTATTTTTATTTTGTTAAGTGTTTTGGAAATTACTAAAATTAGAATGGATAAGTATAATAGGAATGGATTTAAACTCTTTCAAAAAAGAAATAGTAGCTTTTCTTATTTTGACTTTCGGTTTAACCTATCTTCTCAATTTCTTCGTATGGAATAACAATTACTTTTTAAAAGGTCAAATAGAGTTTTTATATCATGCGCTTACTTTGGAAATGTTTATCCCCGCCTTCTCAGCAATAATTCTCAATCTTTTCATCTTTAAAAGCAAGACCTACACAAGAAAAGTTAAGATCTTTTTTTATTATTTTCTCTTTTGCACAGCAGTTTCTGCTGCATCATTTGTTTTACTGTTAGCCCTAGGTCTGCAGCTTGGTTTTGTAAATTACTTCATAATAGTCGGACTTTTTCTTATAATTATCCTGCATCTAAAGGCCAAATGGAGGGAGGAGCTGAGGGTTGCCAACCTTTCCTTCGGCAATCAACCACTCAATTACCTATGGTTTTGGATTTTAATTGTTGGATTCTTCTTGATTAACGCTTTTCTAAACTGTTACTTAGATCTTGGAACACCCATAAAATTTGGATTCAAAAACTTGCTAGTTCCAGGATTTTCCATGACTATCCTAGTTCCCATTGCAGGTTTGGCGGGAGGGCTTTTTGGCGAGGAGTATGGGTGGAGAATTTTTCTCCAAGATAGGCTTACGCGACTTTTTGGCCGCTTTAGAGGCGTTCTCATGGTAGGTATAATCTGGGGTCTATGGCATGCTCCAATTGTAGCCCGTTTTGGATGGACATATCCCGGATATCCACGACTGGGGACAGTCCTCTTTATAGTTTTCACTATTGAATGGTCAATCATTTTAGGGCTTGCTGTATTCAAGACAGGAAGTGTATGGATTGCCGCTTTTCTTCATGGGGCTATCAATAATACCGCTGACTATGGCTCCATATTTATTTGTAGTCCCACGAACCCCGTTTATAGTTTCGGCTACGGTATTTATGGTCTAATAGTTCTAGCCATAATAGGGCTTATTTTATTTAAATCTAAAAGTTGGAAAACATCTGGCTAAGAATGGGATACATGTTTTTTTCCATTGGGTGCGCTATTCAGTTTACACAGGCAATTTTTATAGCGCGCGCTAACCGAAATATATATATAACTTTTCGACTGCGATCTATAAGTCCAATCAATCGTGGAGGTTTAAATATGGTTAAAGTAGAAGTTGACTATGCGAAATGTAATGGAGATGAAATCTGTGTAGGCGTTTGTCCGGTAGCTGTTTTCGAGATGCAAGATCTCTCAGATTATCCTGGAGAGAAGAAGTCAGTGGTTATTAACAACGACGCTTGTATAATATGCAGAGCTTGTGAAGTTCAGTGTCCAACTCAAGCAATTACCGTTACGGAATAAATTAATACTAAAAAACTTAGCGCGAGCAATCTTTTTTTTCATTTTTTTAAAAGCAATACGCACGCTTAACAAATGTTACGTGCGCGCTGCATATTGGCTATTCCAATTTGCCTTCCCTTTTATTTTCCTCACGCCTTGGAGATACGGAGGGTTTTACGGCATGTGCGCTACCTAAAGTTCCTTCAAGCCTAAACGCATTATATCCGCACATTCCTCCTGATCTAATCCCGTATCGACGATCAGATTCCTATTTCGGACTTTTTTGAGATAAGAATTTAGAATCTTCAACGGATTCCTTGGGAGGGGAATTTCGATCTTGTATAGTTTCGGTAAGATTCTTTCAATCATGAAAACCACTAAATCCTAGGCAGTATTGCCCGTTAA
Organism: uncultured Candidatus Bathyarchaeia archaeon; assembly: GCA_964346435.1. Taxonomy (GTDB): domain Archaea; phylum Thermoproteota; class Bathyarchaeia; order 40CM-2-53-6; family RBG-13-38-9; genus JAOZGV01. The sequence continues at coordinate 16,405 of CAYFUV010000034.1, forward strand.
TATTGCGATATCGGCTTTATTTAGTATGGATTTCTACCGTATCTCCATCCTCTAGAATATGGGTTCCCCCTACTTTTTCACCTAGATATTTACTGCTTGGCCCCCAGATTCGGGCATATTTAAAATTTCGAAAAAAATCGCTATGAATTTCCTTTGCTAAACGGAATACGGAACTTCCCCTCTTCATTATAAAAGGCATGTTAGAATTAGATCTGATCCCCGGCTCCTTAGTGTAAATCCTTATGATGTTAAGTGTTTTAAAGAGAAGTGGGGCTATCTTTTCGAGATTGGTTCTATTTTTACATGATACCGCCAAAAAAGGGATATCATTACCAATTTTATCAATAAATTCCTCTAATTCTCTTTCCGCCCTATCGGTTTTGTTAGCAAGTATAATGATCGGCTTATAAATCCTAATATTTTCTAGTAAAACATTTTCAATATCCTCTAAGCTAATTTCACCATAAATCTTCAGTAAAACATTTCGAATTCCATAACTTTGGGCCAATTTTTCAATATCTTCTAAATTGCAGTCTAAAAGCTTGCCTGATAATATTGTCTGGATGCCATGAACTTTTTCCCTCCTGACTTCCACCTCAGATTTGGGCTTAATTATGGTTATTCCAAAATCTTCGAGATTCCTAACAATTGAGTTCAACTGGGAAATTGGATTATTCGATAGATCTATCATAATAATTATTTCATCTGAGTTTCGAGCCATTGCTAGAATCTGAGAATTCCATGCTTTGTTTTCAGTACTCTTTGGTATGAGAGCTGGTGCCTCAATGAGTTGAAAGCTCAAATCTTCAAATTCGAGCATCCCTTGGATCGGTCTAGTAGTAGTATACTCATAATTAGCTATCTGAGGTTTGGCATTAGTCAAAGCTGTTAATAAACTGCTCTTTCCAACATTTGTATGGCCCAAAATGACTATTTGAGCCGCGCCTGCTTTTTTTAAAAAAACGCTTGAGGTGGATGAATGAGAGCCACGCTTTTTTTTATTCTCAATTTCCAATTTTAAGTTAGATATTTTTCGCTTAATATTGGCTCTTAGCTTTTCATTTCCTTTATGTTTAGGTATTGAGGATAGGAATTCTTCCAATGCCCTAATTTTTGCCCCAGGCCTTTTTTCTAAAAGGTATCTTTTCCATTTTCCCTTCGCTTCAGCGTTAAGATTTGCCGGCATAAGCCCATTCCTCAATTTCTAATGAAGAGCTACAAATATGAAAAGAATAGAAATATCGACAATAGATATTTTGTTGCGATCTATAATAACTTTCATTTTATAATCCCTATGCTTTTGATGTTGCAAGCCGAATTCTCGCTTATAGCATGTTAGCGATAATAATAGAAACTCTAAATAGACAAATGCCTCTCTCCTTAATAATTGGATTAATACACGCTTACCTTCGTGTTTTCAAATGAAAGAGAAAAATGCTGAGTTCTGGAAATGAGTTGTCTAGGCCTTCTTGAAGGGGGAAAAGCTACAAAGAGAAGTAGGTATGGCCTAGTTGCAGAAGATCGCACAAAGCGTACGTTGATCTCTATGAAACTATGTTCAAAAGCAAAATTGAAGTACCATGTAATTGATTCTGAATGGAAATGGCATTATCTAATGTCACACGAAGTTCAAGAGCTGGTAAATCAATCTAACGAAATCGTAACAATCCTAACCTTTTCTTCGAGACATGTTAATTCTACTAGAATATTACGTCAATCCTTAGAAACATTAAACGAAACCGATAGGATTGGTGTAAATCTAGTAATCGGAAATAATTCCTTTCTAAGCGATGAAGAGTTAAGTAAGCCTCCTTTAAGGTCTCTAGAACATTTAATAAAATTCGTTAAACGCAGATTCCCAAATATCAGAGCATTCATTGGAACAGAGGGCATAGTGCGTCCTGCTGTGGAATTGATTTCTGAATATGATTTAATTCCATTTCTGCTATTGGATAAGGAATTAAAAAATTCGAAGAATATAATAGAAGACAATATAGGCGAGAGAGATTTCGCAATATACGTCCCTTATCTGATATCTGAGAACTATCCCAGACTTTTTCATGATATTCTTTATCGCCTTGCGGGATATTTTATGAGAAGGAGATGGATTCAACACAAACTTAGAGAATTGGGATACAATTTGGACATTCCAACTTTAAGAGAAGTACTTCAAGAAAAAAAACCCCTCTCCACTTCTTTCATAAACAGCAAATTGGGTATCTTCTTGAAAGAGGTAGCCTCGATCCTAACAGTTTATGGAGATGAAGAAGAAGTCACAGAGCGAATTAGGCAATTCAGAAAATTCGGCTTCAAAATAATTATAGGCCTACCTATAAAGGAAAATGAAGAACAAATAGAGTCCTTTGGAAAATGCATAGAGAGAGCTTAATATATTTAGAAATAATAAACGCTTTATTTTGGTACATAAAATGAGATATCTGAAAATGTAGTGAAGGGGCGGTGGTCCAGTTTGGTCTAAGATCCCGGTCTCGGGACTCCTGCGAGAGAGCCGGAGATCGCGGGTTCAAAATAGACGTTCAAATTCTATGGAAATCCCGCCCGCCCCATCGAATTCACTTTTGATGGGCTAGCATTCTAATTTTATATGTTATTAATTGGTTTGCGCCAAGAAGTCACTTTTCTTTCTTCGCTATTTCGCGAGCTGCAACTATTCCAGAAACAGAAGATTGAATAAGTCCTCTAGTTATTCCTGCCCCATCACCGATCGCAAATAAGTTACGTATTTTTGTTTCAAAACTATTATTCAACTCAAGTCTAGAGGAATAGAATTTTACCTCGACTCCGTATAGAAGAGTACTTTTAGCGCTAACGCCTTGCGAGACTTGATCCATTGCTCTTAGCATTTCACGTATATCTGAAATATACCTATAAGGGAGAACAAAGCTCAAGTCCCCCGGAGTGGCAGATTTCAATGTTGGAATAACAACATTTCTCCCTATCCTTTCTTCGGTGGACCTCCTTCCTATTTCTAAATCTCCAAGTCGCTGAACCATGATGCCCCCACTCAGTAGATTAGCAAGGCGAGATATGTACTTGCCATAAGCTATCGGTTCTTTAAATGGCTCTGTGAATGTCGTGCTTACTAGAATTGCAAAATTGGTATTATCGGTCTTTTTATCCGCATAGCTTTGACCGTTGACTGTTAATATCTCGCCATAATTTTCCGTTATTACTTCGCCTCCAGGATTCATACAAAAAGTTCTGACCCTATCATCGAAAGCTTTTGAAAAGTATACAAATTTTGGTTCGTATAGCGCATTCGTGAGTTCTTCAAGAACTGAGGCAGCGACTTCGACTCTGACTCCTATGTCTACTGGGTTGTTTAAAGTCCTTAAACCTAAGAGTTGTGCTTCAGTTGTAAGCCATTCAGCTCCGACACGCCCTGGAGCCGCAATAACATACTTTCCAAGTATTTGTTTTCCGCTTTCTGTTTTGACTCCCTTGATCTCATTTTTCTTAACGATTAGTTCTTTTACTTCTGTTTCTGTTCTTATCTCTATATTTTTCTTCTCAAGGTGGTCCTTCATTTTTTTAATAATTCTTGTACAGTTTTCGGTTCCAAGGTGTCTTAATCTATCCGGGATTAGTTTTAAATTAGCTAAAGTTGCCCTTTTTTCGATCTCTTCAACTTTATCTTCATCAATACCATAGAGATGTTTAGACGCACCAAATTTCAGGTAAATATCATCTACATATTCTATTAGCTTCGACAGTTTTTGATCTCCCAAATATTCGTTAAGCCAACCCCCAATTTCATTTGATAATGTAAGCTTTCCATCGCTAAAAGCCCCTGAGCCTCCCCATCCGCTCAATAAATAGCATGGTTCGCAGCGCACGCAATCTATTCCTCTACTGGCTGGACACTTTCGTTTTTCGATAGGCGGTCCCTTATCTATCATTAGAATTTGTAAATCTGTATTACTAGATAGTTCAAGAGAGGTAAATATTCCAGCCGGTCCGCATCCTACTATTATAACATCATAAATCAAATCGATATGAACCTCGCGGAATCAAAAGTATCCACAGAATGCAAATATAAAAATTTAGTCATGTATAAGCGTGTCTTTAGCGCGCGCTTTTTTTTTAAAAATGCGAACTAATCCGAATAAAGGCATGTAAAAAAATAAAAAAGGAGTTATCAAGGTTCAGGAATTCTATTTCTTCGTAATGCCGATTATTGCTTTTATCGCCAATATGATAGCAGCCGGAGCTACGAAAGCAGCTACATTACTTACTATGGCATCTATGATTGTTCCTAACGGTTTGAGAACACTGTCGATTACTAGAAAAACACCGCCCGCGTTTGCTACTAGCAGAGCTATAGCTGCTGTTAGAAATGGCATTGCTTCTTTAGTTGTTATAGTCGTGAAGCCAACTATGATACCTAGAATCACCATTACCAAAGTAACCCATCCAAGAGCACCCGTGCCAGCTATGCCGGCCACCAAGCCCGCCAAGATAGCAATTATTACGAAGATTATGAAAGCCCACTCACCATATTTTGCTTCCATTTTTTTTCCCCACTATTAAACAAGATTATTTTGTTATTCTAAATAAATAAATATATGCCTTTCCATTTCAATCCTAACTTAGCATCTATGCTTACTAGAAACGTTCTTAGAAGGGCATATCCAAAAAAGATGAGTGCTTAGTATATATTGGGAAAATGTAGTCTCACCTATGTTTGAATCAAAGCATGCGCGCTAATGCATGTGCTCCCGACTAGGTTAGAATCGAGAAATTACTTCTGCTCATTTAGAACCTGCATCAAAGTATTCATACCATAAATCATAGTTAACGCTCCGTTTGGAAGAAAAGCGCATTGTAGAGCTTCAACTATCTCTTCCTTTTTTGCACCTTTCTCTAAGGCCCTTCTCATATGATTTCTTAAAGCATCATTATCTCCTGGATTTCTTGAGGCTATTGCGACTACATAGAATAATTCTTTGATCTTCTCTGGAAAAATTCTTTCCCTCGGCATAATCAACTCGTATATTTTATCGTAGGTCTCGAGAAAATCTGGATCTGTTTTTGCTAATAACTCGTATGGAGGGTAGACATATCCCCTTTTCTTTTTCATTTCATCCAATAATCTTTTGGATTTTTCATTCATTCCATCGCAAATCCTTGCAAAGTTTTACTATTCTTACTTTCTCATAGCTTAAATATATTAGGGGCGTTTAGGGGAAATTATCTTCATTGCTGGAATCAAATTAAAGCTTAAGAAATAGGCGTTGACTTGTGATATTGTAGATAGCGCTTTCAGGTAGCAATAGGTTTTGCCCATTTTGCATAAGGCGCTACTAGAACTTTCTCGTTGGGACTATGTTTCTTCAAGGCTATCTTATACGCCTCATCAAGCGAGGTTGTCGCCTCGACACCCACTTCCTTGAAAGCGTCAACGTTCTGTTTTTCGGTAACCGCGATTATATTTCTTTTCATCATGGCTAAGTAGATCGGATACCAAAGAATCGCGTGCCAAAGTTCTTGCTTTAGATGATAGATATCCATAAGCAATCGCCTTAGATTCTCATAGTTCGGCGGTAGATAGTCTTTGATATAGGCGAAGTGCGCAAGTCCGCCAGAGCAAGGCGCGACTATTATTATAGTGCCCCCATCTTTAGTAACTGGGTTCAGTGTAGAAACGCCCCAACAGGCATGTGCGAAATATTTGTCCCATTTAAATGCCCCGCCGATTGCTATATCGGCTCGTTGTCCATCTTTTAGATTATAAGAATATATCTCATCAAATCTCTTGATAGCATCCTTATGAGATGCACTAGCATCTCCAGCGCTAATATGGAGAATTTCTCCATCGGGATTAAGTACGAAGTTGACTACTGCAGATAAGCCCGATAATCTTGCGGCTTCTTCTATATCGTTTCTAAGGAAGTTTTTCTCTCCTACATATCCTGGGG
>CAYFUV010000035.1:0-4189 GCA_964346435.1 uncultured Candidatus Bathyarchaeia archaeon
ATTAACTGGAAAGATCATATTACAATTCCAGCACTAACGGATAAAATAACATTAGAACTACTAGAGGATTAATTTTTTTCCTTCTCTTTCTATCCTTACCAGGTCGAGTAGTATTGTAGTAATTGTGATGTCCCATTGTAGTATCATAGTATTCCTTTCTATCCTTACCTGGTCCAGAAGTTTGTACGTATTCACGTCATGTGAGTCGCGTCTATTTAGAGAGAGAGAGAGAGAGAGAGGGTACCTTGGTGCGGGCACCGTAATTCGAACTTGATTTAGCTCAAAAGAGTTAATACTCATTGACTATGATTGTTTGATAGAATTAAAAATGTGCATCGATGTACTAAAGCGCGTAATCTCTAATTTTAAATTTAACAATTTCGTTTTCTCTATCTTTATAAATAGTCACTTAAAGATTCTAAATGTAAGGGAATCTACTGAAAATGGTAGACTTTAAAAAATTTAGTGAACACCAGTTGAGAAGGCTCTCCAACGAATATCCAGCAGATGCTAGCTACCCTGGCGCAATAGAAAGAATGATTCTTGTAATTTGGAATTACTTGAACGACAAATCCACCAAATCTTTGGAAGAGTATAATAAGTTTTTGATGGAAGGTTCCAAGATAGAGCTTAAAAAGCTGGAAGAAGAGGAAAGGAAGAGAAGGGCCAAAATAGAGGCAGAAGAGAAAAAACGGAGATTAGAGTTAATTAAAAAATTAAAGAGCTGGATAGTTGGGATAGAAGACCCCATCAAATTGAACGAGGATAACGGATTACTCGAGTGGAAGTGCCCCAAGTGTAACAATGATGCCAGATTTGACCTTAAAGACCATATAGATAGCGTCTCAAAAGGAGGGGCAGCAGATCTGGTTTGGTATTGTTCAGGTAAGAAATCAATTGATGGCCCACAACACTGGAACATAAACCGTCTGATAAGGCTAGCTCAAGGTGAAGAGATAAGCAAAAGATTGCTTGAAAAGGAAAAGAAAGCACGTTCGATAAAACACTGATAAAACATAGAACCATTCTTACTCGGAACGATCTTTATTCTACTTTTCGGGAATTTAACATATGTATGATGTAATTATCATCGGTTCTGGACCGGCGGGTTTTACGGCCGCAATATACACCAGCAGAGCCGAACTTAAAACCCTTATTATTGCTGGTTCTATGTGGGGTGGACAACTGATGTTAACGACTGAAGTTGAGAATTTTCCAGGATTTAATGATGGGGTTCTGGGCCCAGATCTTATGGATAGGATGTGGAAACAAGCTGAACGCTTTGGCGCTGAGATAATTTTCGAAGATGCTACTGATGTCGACTTTTCGTCAAAGCCCTTTAAGGTATCAATAAAAAACAAGGAATACGTAGGGAAATCTGTTATTGTCGCAACTGGTTCTTCGCCCAAATGGTTAGGTCTAGAAAGCGAAGAAAGGTTTAGGGGAAAAGGAGTATCGGTTTGCGCTACATGTGATGCGGCCTTTTTCAAGGACAAGAGGACGGTAGTTGTAGGCGGAGGAGACACCGCAATGGAAGAGGCAATGGTACTTACAAAGTTTGCAGATAAGGTCATTATAGTTCATCGAAGAGATAAGCTAAGGGCATCTAAGATTCTTCAAGAAAGGACATTTAAGAATCCCAAAATTGAGTTCCTCTGGAACAGCACAGTTCAAGAAATTCTAGGTAAAGTTAAGGTAGAAGGGATAAGACTCAAAAAAACTGATTCTGACGATGAGTATGAAATAAAATGCGACGGAGTTTTCATTGCGATAGGGCATAAGCCGAATACAGAGATCTTCAAAGGCCAAATAAAACTCGATAGATTGGGGTATATAATTGCCGAGGATGTGACGAAGACAAGTGTCGAAGGAATCTTTGTAGCTGGAGATGCACAAGATTATCGCTATCGTCAAGCTGTTATGGCTGCGGGAGCAGGATGCAAAGCCGCGATTGATGCAGAAAAGTTTCTACAGGAAGGCAAAGGATAATAAGCGTCGCTAAAGTGCTTGCTTCTTAATCCTTACAGTCAAATCTATCAAAGCACGCAAGCCATAAGCATATTTCTAAACTATTTCATAGCTTTTAATAGTTTTTCGAGCGTTCCCCATGTTTTTCGTTATTAATAGTAAGGTAGTTAATGCAGCCAATATCGCTAACATGACATTTGGAAATTCTGGTATCTCTATCTGATCAGACCAAGCGCTCCATCCATGTAAGTTGCAATTAGCTCTAGCCCTAACATTTGGGGTTCCTTGTATCTCTCCAAGGTCAAAGTCTACAACGAATGGATTGCTATCCTGGGGCTGAAGATTGATTTCTTTAATTTGTCCGTCAATATCAATTTCCACCGTATTAATGTAATGGCCGCTACTTGGATTCGAATGCCTAATCTCGAGTCTAACTTTACCTATTGAGTCTTGAGAGATGTTTTCAATTTTCAATATATCCGCCACATCTGCTCTCGCATACCTAGTTAATCCCGATATCGCTACCATAGAAATTGTTGATAAAAGTATAAGTCCAAGGAAGAATCTCCTACTAACCAATTTCTTATTAAGCGCATTCATTACACTTCTTCTCCATTCTAGATATCATTCTAATCAAAAGGCCTAAGCGCCAGATAACATTATCGTATTTTTTGTTTTGCTGACTTCATAATTGAAAGTAGATCATGTAGCAAGTTATAAGTTTAAAGATGCCAGCAAGAGGACTAATATCGTCTTAATGAAAAAACTTGGTTTCATTTGAAAGACGGTGGTAGATAATAAGAAATATAGTAGCATGATTCCTGACATGTAAAAGATATCCGCCAACACGTATTCATAATAATATTTAATTCTCCTAGATACCTCTGAGCATGTAGCAAATAGAATTAAACAGATGAATAGATATTGGGGTATTCTCAAACCAACAATCGGATGCAATAAGACCTTTATTTGCGCTAGATCGAAACTCATCAGAATGCCAAAAGATACTAACGAGAAACCAGCTAAGAACAACGAGTGTTCTCTAAGGTCCCTTGCTTCTTCTTTATCCTCAGGATGTAACTCTAATCTCCAGAATTTTTTTCTCGCCAATTTTGGCCAAAATAACGATAGTTTACGGTTCTTATCGATTATAAGCTTTTGATAATAAGATTCAATTCTGTTGGCCATGTATGTGCATCGAATTACAATAGCTTGTGTTAAAGTTTTAATATATAACTTAGAAACATAATCATTGATGAAAATGAGCTATTATTACCCAAATTTTGTATCGTACTATTGCTACCAGCCTATTCCATCGTACTTTAATCCTCTTTATGATCAATATCAACAACTGCGATGGCAACAATTTTATGATCGACAGAGAAAAGTCCAAGGAGGATTCCCGATAGATAGCTCCATATTGTGGGAACACTATCAGAGATTGTGGGGGACGCCAAGAATCCTCCCGCCCAATCTATGGACGCCTGAGATTGCCAGAGTTCCTATAGCTTACGTTCCTTACTTCTATTAGCTTTTGGTTGCTTATCGAACGCTACTATCACTAGCTTTAATTATTTTATATGCCAATCCTCCAGATGCCAATATTATGATGCCTAGAACTATCGCCAACAATTCGAGATGAAATACTAAGAATAGGCATGAAATTAATCCTAGGAAGGGGATAAGAGGGAATTTTCCAATATTCAATGGTACTTTGAAAGGTCTATTTATTTTTGGCTTCTTATACCTTAACCATATCAACGAGAAATTTACAGAGGCGAAAATCACAAAGGTTGTAAAGTTTGTTATGCCTGCAACTAAGCGTAGATCATCAAGTGTAACGAAGATCATCGACAGCATCATTACAACTAAAATCGCGATCCATGGTGTTTTTCTCTGGTCATGAACATACGAGAGAATTTTTGGTAAGGATCCTCCACTTGCCATTCCATAAACCATCCTAGAAACAACGATCAACAGGATCAAAACTGTGTTTGCAGTTGCGAATAAAGCGATAACGGAGATAGCCAAGAAAGCATTTTTACCCAAAACCATTGAGGCTGCATAAGCTAATGGAGCACTTGAGTTCTCCAAAGCTCTCCAATCTGCTAAGCTAACAGTGGAGATAGCAATGAGAATATAAAAAACCGTTGTGATCAGGATCGAAAGTATCAATGCTCTAGGGATCGTCTTCTTTGGATTCTTCATCTCCTCCGCGATG
>CAYFUV010000036.1:0-7028 GCA_964346435.1 uncultured Candidatus Bathyarchaeia archaeon
TATATTTTTTTGGAAAAAAGATCTTTGGAAATATCGTAGGAATGATGGCCGCGGCATTCCTCACAATAGACCCCATGGAATTTAGAATGTCCAGTTTGGCTATGCTAGATGCCTTTCTAATGTTCTTCATTCTTCTTGGATTCGTCTTTCTTCTGGAAGAAAAATACGTTTTCTCAGCCTTTGCATTTGGGCTCGCATGTGGGGTAAAATTCATCGGAGCATTTGGAATAATTGGTGCCTTAATCTATCTCGCTTTCCGAAGAAAGATGGTGCATTCACCAAAATTCATCTTAATTCCTATGGCTCTCGTTATCGCATTCTATATCCCGTTTATGATCAGCAAAGGCCTTTTCGAGTGGGCCAAGGAGCTGATGTTTGTCTTCGACTGGCATATCACTTTAAAAGAACATCACCCCTCTGCCTCAAGTCCCTTAGGATGGTTATTTGGGATAAAGCCTTTCTTGGTTGCTGACGGTGAAAATCCTGTATTTGTGACAGCAAACCCATTCTTATATCCACTAGCCATCCCCTTCTCTGCCTATATGCTGATCAATTATCGGAAGAAAAAATTGGACATGGCGTATAATCTTCCGATTATTTGGTTCATAGCAACATATTTGCCGTTCATAATATTGCCAAGGGCAACTCAATATATTTTCTATTTATTGCCTTCTGTTCCAGCAATTCTTCTGATTGTGAGCCACGGCATAAATATGATATTGAGAAAATTATTCTTAGAGTACTGAGGCTAATCGCTTATCAGGACTGGGCTTTAATCTAATTATGACCATTAGACTGAAGTACTTTATCGCGCTTTAATCATTCGATTCCAATATTATATTGGGCCAATATTCTGATAGAAACTTTAAAGAGAGACTTTGTTAACAAGATTAGAGATATTGTGATCGATCATGAATTGGGTACTTTTATTGTTGGCTGTAATCGGAATAGTGATTGTTGGCATTATCATATCCTTCATAATGATCTACAACAGATTCTTTAGCCTGAGGAACTCGGCTGAGGCAACTTTAGGGCAAGTTAGGGTGGCGATGAAGAAGAGGCTTGACATGATCGAGCAACTGGTGGAATCTGTTAAAAGTTATGCAAAGTTTGAGAGGGAAGTTCTCGAGAAAGTCACTAGCCTAAGGTCTAGAGTCTTTAAGACTGGAGCTGAAGGATTAAGGGAAATAGACCGTGAGTCAAGAGGTCTCTTGGGCAATATACTGGCCGTAGCTGAAAACTATCCCGACTTGAAGACTTCCAAGACAGTTACGGCTCTAATGGGATCGGTCAAGGACATTGAGGGCGAGATCGCTAGACATAGATACACCTACAACAACATCGGTCAAGAATTTAATATAATGTGCGATACTATTCCATCAAAGTTCGTTGCTCGGATCATTGGCCTTGTTAAATTAGAGTACTTGGAATTTGAAGAGGAAATAGAAAGGCGACCAGCTATCGAATTTTGAAGGCAAGAAGTTTGGCTGAAACAAGACAGATAATTGCTTTAGTATTGATTACAGCAATTATAGGCGTATTGGGCCTGGCTGCACTCAGCTTTGTTCCTTCAATTGTTGAAGACGATGTTGCAGTCGAAGACTATAAGGCTACTTTCTATATGAACGGAACTCTTGTGGAGGACTACGTATACGATGTCAAGGTCTCTAACAAATACCGGATGCTCTACCGACTCTGGAAAGCTCCATTATCGGTCGAGAGGCTCGACGAACCATCAATAGAATTCGTAAGCGCATCATCATCTGAAGATATGGCATTATACCTTAAGGACTATAAGGGATCGCCTTGGATAGAGGATCGATTTAGGGATGATTCTCGCATAATCGACACGGTAGACTCGCTAGCGTACTCAAACGAGGTAGGTTTTTTTAAACCCGATAGACTTGAGGCTGGAAAATATCGCCTTCATTATGTTTTCATAGTCCATCCACCAATCGAATACGATGAGGAACAGTGCCACTTGAACCTTAAACTGGCAGACGAACACCTTGCCTATCGAAATGTAGAGATAATCGTTAAGGATGCGGAATATGTTTTTCGAATATTTCCTCATCCAATTTCATTGGAGGAGGAGAAACGGGGAGATGAGATAATATTTCGTGGAAGTTCAGGCGAAGACGAATTACTGGAATTGGAAATGCTGCTCAGTAGGGATGTTCTCGGCTTGATTGACGGATTCCCTAGAAGTTATGATGATGTGAGCGGCCCAACATTTCGAGCGAATTTCCTCTATTCGATCCAATATTATTCAGCCTTGACTTTACGGGGATTAGCCTGGGTATTTGCAATTTGCTCGCCCTTGTTTATCGCTGTTCTCTACATGGCCTACGGTAGAGAGAAGCATTTCACAGTTCCAAAGTATCTCAGCACTCTGCCAAATAAGAAAATAAAACCTTGGGTTGTAAATTTGGTATTCAAGAGAGATGCTCTGGACTATGATGAGGACGGTTTCTATGCAACGCTTCTGGATCTGCATAAGAGGGGAAAGATCGAAATAAAGACAAAGAGAAAGAAGAAAGGTTTAAAGATCAAAATCAAGAATCGAAGAGGAATAGATGACTATGAACGCCGAGTAATGGATTTCCTTACAGAAATTTCCAAGGAAGGAGTCGTGGATACCGATGAGACAAAGAAGCTTGCAAAAGAACTTTCTTCCAAAGCCATATATGAACCGAGATTAAGGTACATGAAAAACGATCTCTCCTATGTTACCAGAAGCGCAGATCGACAGGTAGCCAAGAATTATATGGTTAGCGGCAGAATTAGGCTTTTACCATTCATATTGGCCTCCGTTCTCCTTTTGGTCATCTCTATCCTATTATTCTTCTTAATCCCCAATATGGCATCTATAATTTCTAATGCGATCTTTACCTCGATCATTCCCATAGCTCAGTTCTTGGTGGCCGCGGTATTTCCCTCTACTCTCTTTGGGAAATGGAGGGGCTCTTCGTACAAGGAGAAGCTTGAATGGGACTCCTTTAAGCGATTCCTTTCAGATCTGGCCCAGATGAAAAAGTACGCCCCCGAAGACCTATCGATGTGGGGTGATTGGCTCGTTTTTGGCACCTCGCTGGGCGTTGGAGAAAAAGTCGCGAAGGTTATGAAGGAACTAAAAATACCGCTTAAAGAGGCGGAGTTCGTACCTATTTTGCCCCTTTTCGTAAGGCCCATTATGACGGCGTCTCCATACGGTGCGCGCGCCGCGGGTAGAGGCGGAGGGGGTTTCGGTGGCGGTGGATTCGGGGGAGGCGGCGGATTCGGCGGAGGCGGAGCAGGAGCTAGATGATCTGTTCGACATGGTTTATTCTAACGTGCTTGCTAAAGGTTAAGGTCTTATTTCCAAGCAAGCGTCGAAAATAGTGCGTTATTCGCACTCAAAAATATCGCAAGTGGAGTTTATTTCTAATAGTATTATATAAACGATCTTTGCTATTCGTAGATTGCTTAAAGAATAAACTTTTCTTTTTTATGCAAGTTACCTATTCTTTGATACTATTCTCGAAATAGGGCGATCGATCTTGAAGAAATCATGAATTTTCACCTTTACGAAAACTCATGACAGCGCTCAATCGTGGAGGAATATCGAGGTTAGTAGTTCGCAAAGTGAATTGAATTCAAGACCTTAACGCTAAATATTTTAAAACATATTAAAAATTCGTTAATATATGTAGACAGAGCAAAAATGGGGGATTTGAATATTATTGGATGTAGAGATTAGAAACGTAAAGGAAGAAGACTTTATAGATATTATGCACTTTGCAAATAATTGCCAACCCATTCCTTTGGAAAGAGATTCGATTTACCACAATCTAACAAGATACTTTGCCAATACTTGTTTTGTGGCTGAGAAAGAAGGCGAAATGGTAGGATATCTTTTAGGCTGGATCTCTCAAGTTGATAATGCTATCGCGTATATTCATAACGTATGTGTCAAACATGATCTGAGAAGAAAAAAAATTGGGATTGAACTATATAACAGATTTATTAAAATTGTAAAGGATAAAGGCTGCAAAAAAATTCTTTTGATTATTAATCCCGGAAACAGAGCCTCACTAAATTTTCATTATGTTCAGGGTTTTAAAATATCCGAGGAAGGAGAAGGAATAATTATCGAGGGCGATAGGGCGGTAAAAGACTATAATGGTCCCGGGAAACACATGATTATTATGTGTAAGGAAATATAGCGTTTGGAAAAGCAATTTGTCGCAGACTTCTGGTAGCATCCCAATTTTTATCTGGCGTACACTTTAATATGAGATAAAAGATTTTTTAATTATTGGATGTGAATATAGGATGTCGTTTCTAGCTGGAATGGTTTTTGGAGGACTCTTAGGTGCGTATTGGACAAGACCGGGAGGATGGCTAGGAACTCTACATGGCCATTATCGTCAAGCTCCGTATTATCCCGCTCAATATTATTATCCGACTCAATACAGCTATCCAGCCTCATATTATCCAATGCAACCAAGACCTCTTTGGTACTATGGGTATCCACAGTACTACTAGCGAATTTTTCTTTTTTTAGCTAGCTTTCTGAAAATATAAATAATCTATCCCCCAGAGTTAATTCTGGTGGGCAAATGGATAAATTAATAATCAGTACTGAAAATGCGGCTAAACCCGGGGGCCCATACTCACAAGGGATTAAGGTTGGTGATACGATTTACGTTGCAGGATTCGTTGCAATTGATCCAAAGACGGGCAAGATCGTCCCTGGAGGAATAAAGGAACAGGCTAAGCAGGCAATGGAGAACGTTAAAGCAGTATTGGAAGCTGCCGGATCATCGATGAAGGATGTTGTAAAAACAACGATATTCTTAACAAATATTGAAGATTTTAGTGATATGAATAAGGTCTACCAGGAATTTTTTCCAACAGATCCTCCAGTTAGGACCACAGTTGGCATCAAGCTTCCTCTATCAGAACTCCGCATAGAGGTCGATGTAATCGCTCGAACGACTTCATGAATCGCATTCTTTGCATAAACATCCTATCTTTTTTAAAATAGAGCTCGCATGCGCTTCATATATTATCTCAAGCCACTTCTCGCGCTTTTAATAATCATCCTTGATTTGTTCAAAGCCATCGTTGAGCTAAGTCTTTCCAGACGTTCTGTGAGTTCCTCACATATCTCTGCAAGCCGTTCCTGAATTTCAGAAAGTGAATGTCGTGTAATTTCTATTATTTCATGCCCCTATGGCTTTCGATCTCAATAGAATATGTTTGTCTAATGATTAATACGAAAAGAGAAAAATCAAAATTCTTAGAATGAATATTAAGATAATAGCGCGCGCTAATAATGGCTGAGTTAGGGATTATTTGAATGATGCTAACGAGAAGAGAATCTATACAATACTCTGTAGCAAATGCGATTGGTTCCGTATTACCTTCGAATACAAGCAATTTTCAAATGCAGATACCAATTACTGAAAAAGCCAATATACCAATTACCGATGTGAAGATTGATATCGATAACCCAAATAATTGGAAGCCAAAAGAGGAAGATTGGAAAAATATTAGGAATATAACACTTTATACTAGACAAGTAGGTATGGGACGTCCTTACCCAAAAGCACGCTTGAAAATCCAAAAAGGTGACAGACTCTATATCTGGGGCCAGTATATTACTGACGATACCCCTCAAGAATGGGATGGTATGGCTATAAGCTTAAAAACAGTTACGAGATTTACAGCACCTACTTACGCCGATTTTGTTATCTTAGCTATATTAAAAACGCATAAATTAAAAATAACTAAAAGTCATGTCACTTATGAACCCCCTCGCTGGGATGAGATTGAAGTAGCATATTCTCCTGATGGTTCATTCGCTAATCCTAATGGTCCTAATTATCTAATAGCAATTCCAGACGAATCTCTATTGATAATGTATCGAAAAAAATCAATAGATGATCTTTCCGAAATTACTTTACGAACTGGTATGTATGATGTAGGTAAAAGTATGAAAAATGAATATGATAATATATTAGGTTGGCCAAAAGATATGGAAACATTCGGCAAATTATATTTAAAAAAACCGACCACTGCGCGCGCGCTAAAAATTGATTATAGAATACCTGCTGGCATTAGTGGAATTGCTATAGCTGGAGTTGGATTTTGGTATTTTCTGAATTGGCGAAAGAAAAGAATGAACTGAAACACGCGGTAAAAGGCATACCATTATATTTCAACTGTTAATTCATCATTCGGCCTAGCTAGTTCCTGCTTTTTCTTATAACGTTCATGTCGTCGATTCCTTATTCTAAGCCAATTCTTATGGTAGTAGTCGTTTTGGTATTGGTTTCTTTTCTTTCTCCTTTCCATTCTCCCTTAGATAATTACGTCATGCGTTATTCCGTGTGTGTGCGCACCAAGGAACCCACACACACGATAAACGGGACTCATCTCAAAGACGTAATCGGATAGAGGAAGAATGTAGTTAGATAGGGGAAGCAAAAAACCAAAAGAGGAAAGCGAAGGACAATAAGGGGAAGAGCGCGTTCTAGTGCCTCGGTAATTACTGTTAAATATCCAAAAGATTGATTATATGGATGGATAATTTTCAAAGTCTTACGGCTAGGTCTAAATCAAATTCTTGAAGGATGGGATATGCTTTGAATGGAAGATTGGGCGGTTTCTTCATAGGCACGATCTTAATCGCTGTATTGGCCTTATCTATCGTTCCTAGCGCATATGCAGGAACTTGGATTTATTATGATGATGGTACGGTTGATGGTTTTGTTGCTCCTGGGATTAATGAACTTGGCGCAGTTAGGTTCACCCCGCCTTGCGGTGGCGCTCTTCTTCTTACTGCGAGATATCAAATCTATGCCATTCCTACATTGTTCAATGTTTACGTGTTAGATAGTGATGGAACTACTATACTGTTTGGCCCTCTTGGAGTCGCCCCAACCTCTACTGGTTGGTTTGATGTCGACTTGTCCTCGTATGGTATACGCCCTTCAGGGGATTTCTATATTGCCTATGAAAGGACAGCAGAATGGGTATCG
>CAYFUV010000037.1:0-2307 GCA_964346435.1 uncultured Candidatus Bathyarchaeia archaeon
ACACGGGATAAATACACTGTTATCTGCGGCAGGAAAGGGATCTGTCCGGTTATTCAAGGTAATAACCGCTAAAATAGGAGACGATTATTTCAAAAATGAAAAGTATCAGGAATCGATAATGCGCTCGGCGCTTAGGGGCGGGTCTCTTGAAATTGTGAATATTCTTCTTTCAAAAAATATCAAAATCAATTTGTCTCCCGATGGAAACGGCTGGACTCCACTGCATTTTACAGTAAGTAATAAGCAGCCTGAGATGATGGAATTTCTTGTAAACCAAGGAGCCGATATAAATCATAGAACTAAGTCAGGAAAATCGGCCTATAATATTGCTGAAGAAAAAGGGCACAAGGAATTGCTTAATCTTATCCTAAAACTTGGAGGAAATTCAGAACCGCAGAAATTTCCCCTTCTTACCGGCTCTTATCTCGGTCAGATAACCCCGGGAAATGAGCTAAAAGCCTTTGCGTCGGATATCGTCTTTTCGAGGCATAGCGCTGTTTCTGTTTCTCCAGATGGTAAAGAAATATACTGGGGGCTGGACAGAATGATATATATGACAAAAGTTGAAGATGGCAGGTGGATAAAACCTGTTGTTGCTTCTTTCAGCGGAAACAATAAATATACCGACGATGTCCCATTTGTTACACCAGACAATAAGAAATTATTTTTTACATCGACTAGACCCATTGGATCAGACGATTCAGGGAAAGAAAACATTTGGTATGCCGAAAGAACCTCAAAAGGGTGGTCCGAACCGAAACCAGTGAGTCCTTCTGTAAATGCATTGAGGATTCATTGGCAAATATCCGTATCTAATTCCGGTACATTATTTTTTGGAGGGAGGAAAAATGGAGTGGCCGGGATCTTTTACTCACATTTTATAAAGGAAGAATATTCCGAACCTGCCCTATTATCTGTTGAAGGAGAAAAAATTACCGGTATTTGCCCCTATATAGCACCCGATGAATCATATATAATTTTTGCTACAGTAGTTAAAAGAAAAGTAAGACTTAATATAAGCTATAAGTCAAAAAACGACAAATGGCTTAAACCGATTGAACTTCCGTTTCGGGTATATGGACCTGAAGCAATTGTTTCTCCTGATGGGAAATATCTTTTTAACCGTTCTAACTGGATTTCTGCGGAATTCATCGAAGAGTTGAGGCCGAAGAAATGATTAAACAAACCAATCTTGGGCATCCTCAAAAATTCAAGAAGTGATTGTCCTTAACATGAATGCCAAAAATTAAAGAAATCAAAAATGGGAATCGGAGCATCAATTAAAAAAGATGTCATCACCTTGCTGAATGGATTGCAAGATATAGGGGATAACGGCCTCAATCAAAACAAGGTAAAATTAAGAGTATTTATAAAGGGATAAAATACAGTGATATCTGTATATCCGGAATTACTTTTATAGAATGATCGAAATTCAAACGGGAAATTTTAAGAGCGGTTGAAATTAAGGCAGCCGAAGAAAGCGGAAAGTCCGCACGGCTTTGGCTATTTCAGAAATCACTTAATCAAATCACCTTAAACGGAACCTTGGCCATTCTTTTTCATAAAGTCGATCTAGGGAATATTTATTTTTGTTCGAGTACGGACATTAACTGTTAATAAATGATACATGTCTGTTTCATAAGTGTTAGAAAATCCCAAGAAGATGAAATTGGTATGTTTATTGCTCATAAAAATAGAGAATGTGGGATTTGTTCAGGTGTGAACATAAATTGTGCGAGAATGGTCATATATTGTTAAACAAGCATTCGAAAAGCCCAGGAAGTAATTTCGGCATACTTATTGCTGATTAAAATTGAGAATTTAGTTTAGATTGGAGGTAAAAATGAAAATCTCAAAAACCATTTCAGCTTTAGTGGTCATATTGTTAGTAACTTCTCAAATTCAAGCAGAGAACAGAGACATAATACCTATTGAAGTGAATAAACTGAATGATCGGATATTGTTCATAAAAACCGGTGAAACGTCTGTATTGACAAACGTGCTTGCCGTTTCGACTGAAGAAGGTATCATTGTGTTCGATTCAACTTGGCTGGCGGGTCTTGCAGGAAGAGTAAAAGAAATCATTGAGAAGGAATTTGGAAGAAACGATTTCGTCTATCTTGTCTTAACTCATGCTGCTTTCGACCACACTACCGGCAACCAGGAGTTCTCAGAGGCAGTCATTATCGGACACGATATAGTCCCTTCCCGGATGGAAGTGAATGTAAAGCGAGTGCATGAACAGGGAGGATTCTTTTATCGATCTTTTCAAAACGCGAAAGACAGGCTAGAAGAGGTAACAAAAGG
>CAYFUV010000038.1:0-1922 GCA_964346435.1 uncultured Candidatus Bathyarchaeia archaeon
TGGAAAAAGGCATACTTCGAGCAAAACACGATCTATCCACATTTAAAGATGGAACCATAAGATTTGATGCAACTAATACTCCTTTGACTCATTTTAAGCCTTTTGAAGTAGGGATTTCATTAGAAAAATTGCACGAGCTAAAATATCTATATGATACAAATGGCCAACCAATAAAAGATTTGAATCAATTATGCGAACTTAAACCTCAGGACGTCGTTATCCCAGAGGAATGTGCCGAATATTTTTTGAGAGCATCAAAATTCGTAGACGAACTTCTTGAAAAATTATATGGATTGTCCGCTTACTATAAAGCGAAATCCAAGGAGGATTTGATCGGCCACATCATCGTTGGATTATCGCCACACACTTCTGTTGGAGTTTTAGGCAGGATTATTGGATTTACAAAAAATAAGATATGTTTGGCTCATCCATTTTGGCATGCAGCTAAAAGAAGAGATTGTGATGGTGATGAAGACGCGCTATGTTTGGCTTTAGACGTTCTTCTGAACTTTTCAAGATCATTCATTCCTAGAAGAATTGGAGGGATGATGGACGCTCCAATAATATTGACTCTCAAAATAAATCCAAACGAAGTGGCACGTCAAGCATATAATACTGAAATTGTTGAGAAGTTCCCATTAGCATTTTTTGAAGAAACTTTAAATCGTTCAGATCCCAAAAAGATTTTAGATATAATCGAGACCTTTCATCAAAGGGTGGAAAAAAACATCTCTATAGAGCCGCTTAGATTTACTCATGATGTTAGTGACTTAAATATCGGAAATCATGAAAGCGTTTATAAAAAAATACCTACAATGCTTGATAAAGTTAAGGAACAACTAAGCTTGGCTGAGAAAATAGAGGCAGTGAAAGCCGAAGAAGTTGCAAAGAAGGTCCTGTCTACTCATTTTATTCGAGATGTAGCTGGAAATCTAAAAGCTTTTTCGAGTCAGAAATTTAGATGTAAAAAATGCAATGCTAAGTTCAGAAGGCCTCCACTTAAAGGAATTTGTCCTAGATGCAATGGTGAGTTGACTTTAACCGTATATAGAGGAACAATTGAAAAATACTTAGAAGTAGCCTCAGATCTTGTCAAGCGATATAATCTTGGGAAATATTATGAACAACGTTTACATCTTTTCCATGAAGAGATCGAATCCTTATTTGAGGAAGAAAGAGGCGATGAAAAACAACATATGCTGAGTGACTTTCTCTGATAGAGGTAGACCTCAAACGTCAAAAATTTACATTCATCCAAAAGCATACTTGACGTTTAAGAGAAACGTTCAGAAGGGACTATTAGCAAGAACAAAGATAATCCAATCATTAGAAGCTGGAAGAAGGAAACTTCCTGAGATTTGTAAAGAGAGTAAACTAACATACTATTGTGTCAGATATCATCTAAAATCACTAGTAAAAGAAGATATTGTTAATAGAACTACTAACAACAGGCCATTTATATGGTCCTTGACTGGAAAAGGTCAGCAAAAATTATTTTAGCGCAAACATTAGAGAAAGAGTCAAAATAATTAAAATTATGAATAATAATAAAATGATAATGAAAGAATAATAATAAGCATTAAAAAATGTCTTTTTAAAAATTAATTCTTGATTTCTTTAAAGCATTCGCATACGACCTCGCTGCATTTTGGACATTTCCCATAATACTTATTCATGGCTGCTTGCTCAAGATCTATATCCAGAAGATTACACTCGCTACAAAGCCAAGCTAAGATGTCAGCAGCTTCATCCTCTAATCCCTTCTTATTCTCATTAATTAGTGCAGTGGCGAATTCTCCTACTTCAGATACTAGCCAGAGCATAGTATCTTTTGATCCTCTTTTCGAATCTCTATGGAAGTATATTCTTCTCATCAATTCTTGAAATTCCTTTATACTCGTCAAAAATCCGAAAACAACCTT
>CAYFUV010000039.1:0-10849 GCA_964346435.1 uncultured Candidatus Bathyarchaeia archaeon
AACCCAAGTATAAACTATTGTCCCTACTGTGGCAGGTACCAATACGATAGAACAGGATATTAGCGGTCAATATTATTTGAAAGCGCCCTCGATTAGTATGGATACGCCTTGAGACACTATGGCAGCAACGGATATGACTATGGCAGCCATAGCAATTCCAACAGCAACATTCCCTTTTCTGATCGCCATCCACTCATCGGGTCCTTTGGATAATTTCCAGAAGATCTAATGAGACGTTGTTGCAACTTGAGATAAAGGGATCCATTAGGATTTATAGGGCTTATCGTTTATGTTGCTATCAACATCGTATCTAAACCAAAAGGATATGCGCCATCGGAATCTATCCCTTCTCGTGGAAAATATTGGCCCACTAGAGAAGAGCTTTTGAAAGATGCAAAAGAAGCGATTGATAAAGGAGATTTAAAAGAGGCCAAAGAACTAATAGATGAGGTCCTTTCAATTTCTGATTAATCATTAAATGTTACATTATCGCTTTCTTTAGCTGTATAAATATTCTAAAAATTAATTTTGAAGAAATTATCGCCTTGGTTTTTCTTTCTTTCCTGAAATCAAAGCATCTAAAGAAACGTTATTTACTTTGAATACGCTGAATCTTATGCCGGGTATGTCCCCCATGGCCTTGCCCTCGGCTCCCCCTATCCCGCCTATATGGACTTCATCATGCTCGTCAATGAAATTTAAAGCGCCATCGCCAGGCAGAAATGCAGTTATGACTTTTCCATTTTTTATTAATTGAACCCTGACAGCTTTTCTTACAGCGCTGTTAGGCTGTCTACACTCAACTCCAACCTTCTCAAGAACGATGCCTCGTCCTTGGGGAGCGCCCTCAAGGGGGTCGGCCTTAACATCTAGCCCTAACATTCTCCTCTTGTAGGGAGCATACTTCCATCTAAGTTTACTTCTATTCTTCTTTAATTTTCTTGCTGCGAATATGCCCTTTGAAGACTTACTCATTCTCGATCACATATGGATTAACAGCTCTCAACTAAATGGTTAATGACTTATAAAAATTTTAAGTTAAAACATTCCATAATATTGTCTACTAGAAATTTTGAGGGATGACCTGGAATTGAGCGATCAAATGATCAGCGAGGTCTTCAAGAAAATCGATAAATATGAAGCAGAAAAGTTGGTCTCTCAACTTGTACGAATTCCTAGTGAAAATCCTCCCGGGGAGGAGGAAGAAATTGCAGAATTTATCTCTGAAAAATTTCGCGATATAGGTCTGGACGTGGAAAAGCAGTATTCCAAACCAAAAAGACCTAATGTGGTGGCTTATCTTAAAGGCGAAATACAAAGACCAGTTTTAATGCTTAACGGCCATCTTGATACAGTGCCTATCGGGGATATCAGCTTATGGTCGGTAGATCCTTTTGCCGGAATAGTAAAAGAAGGAAAAGTATATGGTAGAGGTGCTGCGGACATGAAGGGTGGTTTGGCATCTATGATATTGGCGGCCAAAGCGATAAAAGATACAGACAATTCTATAAAAGGTAATTTGATATTAACTATGGCTGTTGATGAAGAAATTTATGGCATTGGTACAAGGGATTTGCTTAAGAAGGGCTTTAGAGCAGATGCTGCCATAGCTGGTGAATGTACTGGTTTAAGATTACATAACTCGCATAAAGGCATACTTAATTTAGAAATTTCGGTTTTTGGAAAATCGGCACATGCAAGCATGCCAAACGAGGGATTAAACGCAATATATAAAATGTCAAAGATATGCTTAGCTCTCGAAAAATATCAAGAGGCCCTGAGGAAGAGTTTTAGTCCCGAGCAGGATTACCCAACAATTAGTGTTGGGACGATTCAGGGTGGTATAAAAACAAATGTCATTCCTAACTTATGCAAAACTACAGTAGATAGGCGACTCTTGCCTGGTGAGCATGTGGACAAAGCTAGAGGAGACTTAGAGTCAATATTGAAGAAAATGTCGATAGATGATCCAGATTTGAAATTCTCGTATAGGCAAATTCTACATGCTGAACCGTCTATGGTTTCAAAGAAGGAGAGAATTATGAATTTGATGGAGAATGCTATGAAAGAGATGAAGCTAGAGGCAAAAGCAACCTGCTTTCCGGCAACAAGTGATATGAGATTTCTAGTTAATCAGGCCAAAATTCCGACTGCTTTGTTCGGACCGGGCGATATTAATTTGGCTCACGTTGAAGACGAATATGTAGAAATCTCTCAGGTTATCGACGCCGCTAAGGTCTACTCCCATGTTGCTCTCAGCATGTTGACATAATCATAATCTGCTGAATTAAGTTGAATTATGATTTATTGAATGCTATATGCGTCTTATGCTTTAGAGCCATTTAATAACGCATGCTCAATGATTATATTTAGAGGCATAAAATATATGAAGGAATTGAAAATCACAAGCTCTGTTTTTAAAAATAATGATTTTATCCCAAAGAAATACACATGTGATGGCGATGATGTGAACCCACCATTAACAATTGAGGAGGTACCCGAAGAGACAAAAAGCTTGGCTCTTATAGTTGACGATCCTGATGCTCCAATGGGAACGTGGGCTCATTGGGTCATTTGGAATATTCTTCCAACGAAAGAGATTGAGGAAGATAGTGTTCCGGGAATCGAGGGAATAAATGATTTCAATAAGCATTCATATGGAGGTCCTTGCCCTCCATCAGGGACACATAGATATTTCTTCAAGGTCTATGCCTTGAGTATGACTCTAGATCTTGATACAAATTCAAAAAAGGAAGACGTAGAAAAAGCTATTGATGGGAAAATACTGGCAAAAGGGAAAATTGTTGGTTTATATAGCAGATAAGGTACGCGATACAGATAACGAGTATATTGACAATTACCATGTTCTTAAGAATGATGGTTAACGCGTGTTATTTAGCGGATTTCAATTGGTAATCGAATTATTGGTACTAGTTGCAACTGTGGCAGATGAGCTAGGTTCTTTAGCCTTGTATCACTTAAACTTTCCCTAACCAATAAAGCATCTGGCTTAAAAATTTTATATAGTAATTACCTATTTCTGCGTCTAAATACCTAATTCTTTGTTCACCCCAATCTACCAAACCACCTACCCAATGAGGAGCTATGTCGGTAGTAAATGCAAGAACATTGCCTTTTTTATATTCGCCAACAACGAGTAAAGGACTTTCATGATCGCTTAATGTTAATTCCTCTACTTTTTCCGTTCCGTGAGACATTATTTCTTTTAAAGTCAATAAAGTCATGCTGTCATCTTTTGGAGTAACAGCATTATACCCACAAACTGTTGGTGTATCGATCCATGGTAAGCCTTCCAATATCAGGTGATCATTTTTCTTTATGATTTTTAAACCACCCGAAACATTTCTCCTATCGTCTTCAGATAGGCACTTTACAGGTAAAATTTCTTCAATCGGTGTGTTCTTGTAGTTTCCTTCAATGCCGGTAAATGACTCCCATCCTCCGATCATTCCCAATCCCGTTCCTTCTTTAACACACTCTGTTATGGTTTTCATTCTCCTTTTTCCCAAACGTTCACTTGGAGCATCGCTTAAAATTATAACGTCGTATTTTGATATGGCGCTTTTTTTATCGAGAATTTGAAGTAGGCGATTTTCTTCTTCTGGATAATAATATTCTGATTCAATCTCTGAGAGATGCATAACTGCATTAAGGTATCTTGAATCCCTTGGTTTATCTCCAATATAGATAACTTTCATATCTTTTTAATAGTGAAATATGAGACTTTTAAGTTTGTTAAAGAAAAAACTGAATAAGTGCGCGTGCTAACTAGCTATTAAGATATAGGATTTTTCATTATTTCCAAGCACTTGCCTTCATCCATGGTAACTAGTAGTGAAGCATGGATATGATAATTAAAAATAAGGATGAAATCAAATCTCATGGGAATAGTAAATGTAGAGAAATAACATTAGACATAATTGATCACGCGATACAGTCTGTAAATGCCTATCGAGCCACGCGGAGAAGATTACAGGTCAGAGATGATAGAATCCTTATTGAGAATCTCTGTTATGATTTATCTGAAATTGAAAAAATATTCGTATTGGGCGCGGGTAAAGCTACCTTTCCTATAGCTAAAGCATTAGATGAAATCTTGGATAAGAAAATCGAACGTGGAGTCATAATTGTGAAGAAAGGCGAGAAACGACGTTTGAAAAACATAAAAGTTATAGAAGCAGGTCATCCGATTCCCGATGAAGATGGCCTTAAGGGAACTAAAGTACTTATGGAAATTGCTCATGAGGCTCGAGAGAAAGACCTAGTATTTTGCGCTATTACTGGGGGGGCTTCAGCCTTAATGCCATCACCGGCTGAAGGTATCAGCTTGGAAGATAAGAAAGATTTGACAAATGAGCTTCTTAAATCAGGTGCACCAATAGATGAGGTGAATACCGTTCGAAAACACGTTTCCAAGATAAAAGGTGGGAGACTTGCCAAACGTATCTATCCAGCAAGAATTGTCAACTTATTAGTCATAGATGAAATAGCTGGACAGCCTTGGGGTCCAACAGTTCCTGATACCACCACTTTTAATGACGCAATAACCGTTCTAAAGAAATATAATTTGTGGGAGAACGCTCCTATTTCAGTAAGGAAACATCTCTTAAATGGGAAATCTGATCGAACTCTTGAAACAGTCAAGCCAAAAGACTTTGAGAATTTTTTTGTTCAAAATGTAATCTTGGCAAATAACAAAATAATGTGCGGGTCTGCACAACGAAGAGCAGAAGAATTAGGATTTAACTCGTTGATATTATCGACCGTATTGGAAGGAGAAAGTAGGTTCGCAGGACTTTTTTTAGCTAGTATTGCTAAAGAAATCGAGGAAAGTAAAACTCCAATTGAGCCCCCTTGCGTTCTGATTTCAGCCGGAGAAACAAACGTAACAATAATGGGCGAATATGGAAATGGGGGACCGAGCCAGGAACTTGTTTTAGGGGCTTCGCTGAAGATTGCAGGAAGCGAAAAAATTGTTATTGCTTCGATAGATACTGATGGCACTGACGGTCCTACAGAAGTAGCTGGTGGCATAGTGGACGGTTATACGCTTAAAAGAGCAAGAAGTAAGAATATCGATGTCTTTGAAAGCTTGATTAAGCATAATTCTTTTGAAGTTTTGAATGAGCTTCAAGACTCTCTCATTACTAACGCTACTGATACAAATGTGATGGATCTAAATATAGCGGTCATTTCAGCTTAGTTTTATAACAATCAGATAGAGGAAAGCTTTAAACTATTTATGCAATTAAAATCCCAATAGCGAGGATGCATTCGATGAATCCTTTTGAAATTACAGAGATCAAAGGGAGGGAAATACTCGATTGTAGGGGGGATCCGACCCTCCAGGTTGATGTGGTCACAAGAGAAGGTATTATAGGTAGGGCTGACGTCCCAAGTGGTCGATCAATAGGAAAATATGAGGCATTCGAGTTACGGGATGGAGGGAAAAGATTTCAGGGTAAAGGAGTTCTCAAGGCGATTAAGAAGATAAATGAGATTATTCTACCTTCATTGAAAGGCCATGACGTAACTGATCAGAGGCATGGTGATGCGTTACTCATCGAACTTGATGGGACAGAAAATAAATCAAATTTAGGGGCCAACACGATTGTGGGAGTATCTCTTGCTATGGCAAAAGCTGCGGCCAATGCTCTTAAAATTCCTTTATACCGCCATATTGGTGGATCGAACTCTCACATTTTACCAGTACCGTTTTTTGATCTCATTGAAGGGGGAAAGCTTGCTGCAAGCGAACTTGATTTTCAAGAACATCATGTCATACCTATAGGCGCAGATACATTTACCAATGCTGTAAGAATGGGGATGGAGGTGTATCAGACACTAGGACAAATATTGAAGGGAAAGTATGGGAAACATTCTTTGAATGTTGGTGTAGAAGGAGGATATACTCCTCCTGGCATTAATGACCCGAGAGAAGCTCTTGATATGGAATTACAGGCGATAGATGAAGTAGGGTATGATGGTAAATTTGTACTCGGTTTAGATGTTGCTGCTAGCCATTTTTACAATAAAAAAACTAGGAAATACCGCTTTATGGGGAAGGAGATTACAACAGAACAGTTTATCGATTTCTATGAGGACCTTGTTTCAACCTATCCCGTTAAAACTATTGAAGATCCGTTACAAGAAGAAGATTTTGAAGGAATCGCAGAGTTAACAAGAACCGTTAATATCCAAATAATAGGGGATGACCTATTCGTTACGAATATTGAGCGTTTATGGAAAGGAATTTTGATGAGAGCTGCAAACGCTCTATTGCTTAAAGTGAACCAGATAGGGACTTTAAGTGAAGCTTTGGATGTGGCACAACTATGTTTCAGAAGTGGATATGGCTTACAAGTCTCTGAGAGATCGGGACAAAGTGAAGATACTTGGCTCGCCGATCTTACGGTGGCTTTGAACGCAGGCCAGATAAAAACAGGGGTTACAAGAAGTGAACGGACTGCGCAATACAATAGGCTTTTCCAAATCGAAGAGGAATTAGGAACAGAAGCTAAATATCCAGGAAAACATTTCAGAAATCCATTTGTCTAGTTTGTATATTTTAACCATTTTTCGGATTGCGTTTTGCAGTTTTTTACGTCCCAACTTGATTATAGCGTGCGCTATTTATACTCTTAAACGCCTTGAATGATAAATATAATGTAAACGCCAGTATCAATGGAAAAATCGAGAATGCCATTTCAGGTATCTCAGTTTCTCCTTCTACAGTTACTTCAAGTTTAGGTCTGAATTCTGGGCCTTTTAAATTTTCTTTTGGACAGAATGATGCAAGTTCATCTGTTGCATTCCTTTCTTCATTTATCTTTATCATCACGCCATAGTTCTCGTATTGATTCGAATGCCAAGCTTTTGTTGTCTCTGTAATATTCCAACTTATCCATCGATCGGTTATTGAATCAATGATAGATGAATCTACACTAGTTTCACTAAAATCGGGTTGATTAATCCAAATGAGCTGGTCTTCATCCCAATCCTGATAGACTATATGAACATCGAAACTTTCAGCTCTAGCAGGAGCATCATATAAGTAAAGTCTGAGAATGGCCGAAACTATCTGGAAATCAGGTGTAATAGAGCTTAGATTAAATCTTAAATATGTTCTTGTCGCACCAAATACATTTTCTGCGGAATAATACATATTTCCAGCAAACATTCCCCATAGATATCCGTGAGGTTTTTCAGGTAATTTGGTTTGAAGGTACATGCTGTTGACAAATGTGTCAGCAGAGGATTCTATTGTAATGCTTGAACGAATGCATATCGCTTGAGGGAATGGAAAAAAGGTAAATCCTAATAACAAAATTATGATGACTGTTGATTTTATATTAAAAACCATTCAAAAGACCTTTAAGCGGTTGTAGCGCTGAAATATGAAAACTAAAACGAATAGAACTCAATTAGATAATTGTTTAGTAAAATGCATCCGTGTGCGACATAATTTTCAAGTTATTACAACATGATCAATCTGGAAATACCTTTTTACGAGCATCCTTGTTTTATCAATAGTTTTTCCATTTCTCCCTATCGCTATAGCTTTATCCTTTGGCTCAACTTCAACGACGGTTATCTTCCTTTTTGGATTTTCTGTTATCCTTATATCCCTTATTCTGGCAGGGGATAAAGCGTTCTTTATCAATTCTTCAGGTGTGTCTGCATTCTCCACGACTTCTATTTGACGTCCAGTCATTTTTCTTAAACTTTCGATATTCTTTCCATTTTTTCCTATTGCGAGCCCCATCTCGCCTTTTTTTGCGATATATATGATCCTTTCGTTCTCCCCATCAATCAGACAATCTTCAGAGGTTGCACCTGTTACACTTTCGAATAATGCAATGTATTGCATTTCTTCGTTCGTTAATCGAATTTTTGTATCAAGCATTTTGTTTTTCAACTAGTCTCAGTATCTCGGAATCGCCTGGATCTTTAATTGATATAGCTCCCACTATAAATGGTTTTTCACATAATGAAGCTAATTCCAGACTTGTGCCAGGATATATGTATGTTGGCACTTTCGATGATTTTGCATCATGTAATATTTTACTCTTGTTGGGCTCTGGACAGTTTGATGCAAGGATTATGACTTTGGTCTTTTTCGTTCTTACAAGTTCTTCGGCCTTTTTGCATCCGAACTCCGCCTTACCAGTCCTCAATGCTACCCTTATTTGATTGTTAAAATTGACCATAGTCTTCTATTCGCCTTACTTTCGCATTGACATAAATACTTCTATCGATCCTGTGCCCATAGGTATCTCTTTACCTACTATTACGTTTTCGGCAACTCCTCTCAAATTATCATAAGTCCCTTTTATAGCCGCATCTACCATTGTGGGAATCGCTATTTCAAAAGCCGCCCTTGCCAGTGGGCTTGCCTTCTCCCCACTCACTCCATGCCTTCCTACTTGTAATACATAGCCTGATGAAGTCATCATATCTGAAACAAGCATAACATGTCTCACGTCAACATCAAGTCCTTGCTCTTCCAATACTCCTAAAGCCTCTCTTATTATTACATTTCTAGCAGCCTCGATTCCGAGTGTGGCAGCAACTTCATGAATATTGTTTGATAAGGTCCTGATTGGATCAACTCCGGGAAGTTCCAATACTTGGTCTAGTCCTGAGCCTTCTGTCCTTATTATCCATTCCCCTTCCTCTTCCAAGACAAAAGTCCTCTTAACATCTGGGGCTCCTTTTATGTGTAAGGTTCTGAAGCTTTGTATAAGCTTCTTGAATTTTGGAATTTCTAAATCTTTCGTAGTAACCTCTATTGTATTGCCCTTTACGTTGACTTCATGATCAATTTCGTCTAAAGCAGTTTTTACCTCATTTAATGATATCCTTCTAACCTTCATGGCCTCACGATTCAGCGTTGCAATTATCTTCATCTCTACTACGTCCGATTCTATTGTTGAAACTATATCTTCCAAAGCAGTATGCGTTATCATATTGGCAATTTCTTGAGCTTTCTCTTTATTGGTTCTATTTTTTTTATTTAGACGAACCACCATCATTGGGGTAGAGGGTGTTTTCCTTGCATCAACAATCTCTATCAAACGAGGCAATCCCAGCGTAACGTTCTGTTCTCTTACACCCGCAAAGTGGAAGGTTCTAAGTGTCATTTGAGTACCTGGTTCACCTATAGATTGAGCAGATACTATGCCTGCCGCTTCACCAGGCTCAATAAGAGATTTTCTATAATTGTCTGAAACTCGGCTAATTACTTCGTCAACAAATTTCTTAGAACCTTTCTCATCAAGTAGCGTCTTTCTTAAATCATTAACTAAATTCGGTGGAAAGATGCCCTCAATTTCCCCAATTTTCTTTTCAATATAATTTTTGTTAGCTCTGGCTCCTTTATCGAAGACTAACTTCACGTTTTCAATAAGCCTTCCTATATTTACTGCCTTTCCATGATCGCTCTTCGCTGCGTCAACACCATCCTCGCCATACCTGAATTGTATTATATTGCCGCTAGAGTCCCTGACCGTACCATCATACTCGACTTTCAAATGTTCCAAAGCGTTTATCAACCTTCTCTGCATATAGCCGCTCTGCTGCGTTCTGACGGCAGTGTCTACTAGGCCCTCTCTTCCTCCCATTGCATGGAAAAAGAACTCTATTGGATTCAAACCTTTTCGATAAGAGGAATAGACAAAACCTCGGGCCTCAGCCCCCTCATCTCCAGAATGGAAGAAAGGTAAAGTCCTTCCTCGATAGCCTCGAAGAATCCTTCTGCCCCTGATAGATTGTTGACCAAGGGATGCAGTCATTTGACCTATGTTAAGCATTGAACCCCTTGCGCCAGCTCTCGTCATTATTATTCCATTGTTGTCAGACTCGAAGTAACTCTCAGCGTATTCTCCAGCTAGGTCTCTGACTCTCGAAAGTTCATTCATTATGAAAATTTCTAAAGAATCCTTCAGTGTTTGACCAGGTAATCTTTCTAATGATCCCTTTCTATACCTCTCTATAAGAGCGTTCACTTTTTCTTCAGACTTGTCTATAGCTTTGCTTATCTTCCTTTTTACCTCACCGGATAATTCCAATTCATCAATCGCGTAAGTGAAACCTCTCAATGTTATGAACCTATCCAATAATTTTGATGTCGAATTTAAGAAATCTCTTGCAGTTTCTGGCCCGTAATCTTTTACAACTCTATGGAACAGGCTCTCCGATTTCTCGGCGCCTATCGAATTCTTATCTATTACTCCTTGTTTTAGAATCCCATCCTTTATGACGATATACGCATCATATGGGCACTTTTCTCTCAAGCACTCGCGACATTTATACATGGCGCATATATTTGTTTTCGAAGTAAAGTTCATCCCTTTTGGGATGAATAAGCTGAATATGCTTTTACCGCTCCACATAGGTTTTGGTTTCTTAATATCAGGTGATGGAAGACTTTTATCGTATCCAGAGGCGATTAATAGTCGACTAACCTCTTCCTTATTAAGGTAAGATGATTTGTTGGTCATGATATATGCGGAACTCAGTAAATCTCTTATAGCGCCAATAATGGGCCCGCCGTATCTTGGAGACAGTATCTGGTCTTGGACTTGCATTAAAAGTTTCGCCTCTGTTCTTGCCTCTTCGCTTTGGGGAATATGAAGGTTCATCTCGTCTCCATCAAAGTCAGCATTGTATGGCGCGCATACACACGGATTCAATCTAAATGTCTTATAAGGAAGAACTCTAACCACGTGCGCCATGATAGACATTCTGTGTAATGATGGTTGCCTATTGAATAGTACGATATCTCCATTTCTTATGTGTCTTTCAACTATGAATCCAGGTTGGATGT
>CAYFUV010000040.1:0-15270 GCA_964346435.1 uncultured Candidatus Bathyarchaeia archaeon
AAATATTATAGGCGTCATGAAGGATTTTATTTTTTGGCCTCTTGAAAGTAAGACTAAGCCGCTTGCATTTATGCTGGGTCCTGATAAAGTTCGATTTGTTTCAATAAGGATTCAAAAAGAGAATATTGCGTCAACTTTAGGTTTTATTGAGAAAACATGGAAACACACAGTTCCGATGTACCCATTTATTTACAGTTTCTTGGATGAAGACTATTATGAAAGTTTCCAAGAAGAAGAATCATTGGGCAGACTCCTGACAACGTCCACATTCATTTCAATTTTAATTGCTTGCCTTGGTCTCTTGGGGCTAGCTTCTTATACGGCCCAACAGCGAACAAAGGAAATTGGCATCAGAAAAGTCCTGGGCGCTTCGGCTTCCCAAATCGCCATGATGCTCTCTCACGAATTCACAAAGTGGGTCGTGATCGCCAATGTTATCGCCTTCCCTGTGGCCTATTTTGTGATGAGCCGATGGCTTCAAAATTTCGCTTACAGGACAGCCATAAGCCTTTGGGTCTTTATCCTGTCGGCGCTCTTGGCTTTTGTCCTTGCCATACTTACAGTCTCCTTCCAGGCCTTCAAAGCCGGTACAGCCAATCCGGTCGATTGCCTTCGGTATGAATGAGTCTTTATAGCTGAAACTTGAGACTCTAATTAGGATTTGAGAGTTTATCCCAAATCCCCTAAAGCCCTAGCTTCCCTGGATAGAAAAAAATGCAAAAGGGATTAGCTGCTCAATAGAAGATAAAAAAGCATGGCACGGCTGGCAGTACAAGTTTAGAACTCTCCTCATAAGAGCGTATGAGTCAAACACGCTGGATAAACTGAAGGATTTTCTAAGCGTTGAACCTCAAATGGTAACAGGATAGGATCTAAAACACTAAAGGAGTAAAGGGCGACAGTCAACTCCCCCAAAGCCCTGGTTTCTCAAGGCTGAAAAAGTATCAGCTTTTATTATTGCTTTAAGTTTTGTCTTTCAGCTTTTGCTTAGTCATATCCAACAAGTCTTAAAATTTTTTATTAAAATATCCAAAATAATTATTTATTATTCTTAGAAAATAATACTTCGAGTTACATCAAGTTTTAGCGCCTATCATAAATACATGGATTAGCCTATTTTGATTTGAATAGACGCAATGGCCTCAATATTCCTCTTAGGTCAGCATGCATTATAAACGAGTACACTTTGTTGAACTGGTTAAATAATCTATGATAGACTAATTTCTAAAGGAAAGGGATAATCTCAAAATTGATGAGATTTAATCCCAAGAAAATTCTATAAAATATAACTTACCTGTTATGAATATAGATTAAAGAACTATTTTCCTGAAATAATGGGAAAAAATGCCGAAGAGACAAACAGAAAAAGCATCTAGGCGTTCTAAATTATCTCAAAACTCCCGCACTATTAAAGAAGCACGCTCCCAACTTGCAGCTATTGTTGAATCCTCAGATGATGCAATCATAGGCAAAACTTTGGATGGGATTGTTACCAGCTGGAATTTTGGTGCGGAAAAAATTTATGGCTACACTTCGAAGGAGATTTTAGGTCGCTCTGTGTCTATTCTAATCCCACCTGAACGTTCTGATGAGGTGCCGCAGATTCTTAAGAAAATTAAGCGAGGAGAACACATCGATAACTATGAAACTGTACGCAAGAGAAAAGATGGTAAGCAAATCGATGTTTCCTTGACCATATCTCCTATAAAGGATGCTTCCGGCAATATCACTGGAGCTTCAACGATTGCCCGCAATATCACTGAACAAAAAAAAGTAGATAGAACACTCAAGGAGAGCGAGCGTGTTTTACACGAACGAGTCAAGGAATTAACCTGCTTGTACAGTTTAGCAAAGCTCATTGAGCGACCTGGAATATCTCTAGAAGAAATTTTAGAAAGCATTGTGAAACTTATACCTCCTGCTTGGTTATACCCAGAAATTGCTGCTTCCAGGATTACTTTGGATGAGCGTTCTTACTCTACCCCTAATTTCCGAGAGGGGGAACAAAAGCAATTAGCAGATATTGTTGTAGCCGGGGAACTTCGAGGATCAGTTGAGGTTGTTTATACAGAGAAGAAGCCGGAACTGGATGAAGGACCTTTTCTTAAAGAGGAACGAAGCCTGATTGATGCTATTGCTAGAGAAGTGGCACTTATCGTTGAACGAAAACAGACTGAGGAGGATAAGGAGAGGCTCCAAGACCAGCTCCGGCATGCTGACCGGCTGGCGACGATCGGCCAGCTAAGTGCAGGAATAGCCCATGAGCTGAATGAACCTATTGGGAGCATTCTCGGCTTTGCTCAGCTTGTAAAGAAATATCCAGAACTCTCAGAACAGGCAATACAGGACATTGAAAAGATCACGAAGGCATCTTTGCATGCCAGAGAAGTTGTCAAAAAGCTCATGTTGTTTGCTCGACAGATGCCTCCTCAGAAGACTAGAGTTAATCTAAACCAAGTTATTGAAGAGGGCCTCTATTTTCTTGAATCAAGATGTGTTAAGGAAGGGATAAAAGTAATGCGTTCACTTTCTCCGAACCTCCCAGAGATCATTGCCGATCAAGCTCAGATGACCCAAGTATTGGTAAATATTGTAGTTAACGCAATACAGGCAATGCCGGATGGAGGAAAACTGACGATAAGAACAAATGCTTCTGATAGATTTGTTTCACTCACAGTAGAAGATACTGGCGTAGGCATGAGTGAGAAAGTTGTGAGGCAAATATTCCTTCCTTTCTTTACAACAAAGGATGTTGGGCAAGGAACAGGTCTGGGGCTACCTGTGGTGCACGGAATAGTCACTTCTCATAATGGCTCTATAAACGTTGATAGCAAGGTCGGTCAAGGTACAAAATTCGAGATTCAGCTTCCCATTGCTGAGCCATAGGGCGAAAAGGGGAGAGCTTGAAATGGAAAATTCTTCAAAAAAAGAAAATATTCTTGTCGTAGATGACTCTCCTGATACTCTTGAAGTGCTGCAAAGAAACCTGGAATTCAAAGGTTATCATGTTTTTACTGCACCCGGCGCGGTTGAGGCGATTAAAATTCTTGAGTCTACACCCATGGACTTAGTTATAACAGACCTTAAAATGCCCGAAGTTGATGGTCTTAGTCTCGTGAGGCATATCCAGGAGAATTTTAAGGATACTGAAGTGATGATGATCACAGGTTACCCATCGATTGAGGGTGCAATAGAAGCAGTCAAATCCGGAGCTGAGGAATATCTCGCCAAACCTTTTACCGATGAGGAACTCTTGTCTGCTGTCAAGCACATCCTCGATAAGTTGCATGTGCGCAAAGCTGCTCAAAAGAAAACTCGTAAGCTCCCTTCTATTCGTCATGGTCTTATCGGTGAATCGAAGGCCATGCACAAAGTTTTGAATGCCATCAAGAAGGCAGCGTCGAGTTCGGCCACAATTCTTATAACTGGAGAGAGTGGCACAGGAAAAGAGCTTGTGGCCAGAGCCATTCATTATAATAGTCCACGTACTTCGGCTCCGTTCGTTCCAATAAACTGCGGAGGCATTCCAGAATCATTACTTGAAAGTGAACTTTTTGGGTATGTAAAGGGCGCTTTTACTGGAGCAACGGAAAGCAGGGCTGGCTTCTTTCAAACCGCGGAAGGGGGTACCATTTTTCTTGATGAAATAAGTGAGACAGGTCTATCGATGCAGGTCAAGCTCCTCCGCGTTCTCCAAGATAAAGAAGTTTTTATGGTTGGAGAAAGGCATCCACAAAAAGTTGACGTGAGGATCATTGCTGCAACCAACAAAGATCTACTCAGTCTTGTAAAAAAAGGAGTATTTCGTGAAGATTTATACTACCGCCTAAATGTAATTACTATTGATATTCCTTCTCTTCGGGAAAGAGAGGAAGACATCCTTTTGTTGGTCCAGCATTTTGCAATCAAATTTGCCAACGAGTTTGGAAAACCAATGCCGCGGTTTTCTGAAAATGCCCTTCAAGTTTTGAAGAGCTATTACTGGCCTGGGAACGCAAGAGAATTGGAAAATATAATCCAGCGACTTGTCATCATGTCTGAAGAAGATATTATAGATGTTCCAGACCTTCCTTCACTCATGCGTTTCTCAGCTCTAAGAGGAGTCGGGCCAAATCGAACTTTAGCTGCAGTGGAGGCCGAATATATCCTTAGCGTATTGGCAAGTGTCGGAAACAATAAAACAAAAGCAGCAGAGATACTCGGGATCGACCGCAAAACTTTGCGGGAAAAGTTAAAAAAAATAAAAATTCCCTCCTCTTCCCTATAATTCTATCGTAGGAGAGATTCTACCCACCGGTACAAATCTCCCCAGTTCTATTTATATTCTTTGCTGTATCACAGAAGTATGTCTAAAACTCACAAGGAATATCTCTTTCCAATAACTCTTTCTTTTTCAATAATTTATAATTTTCATTTTATCTGATTTTCTAAATATTGCCGCATCCAATTTTGTATCACATAGTTGGCACTAAATATGCAATAGAGTTCTTTGAGAAAGGAGGTAACAATGAAAAAAAACGGCCGGAGCAAAAAAGATAGGGCAGGATTAATCCCAATTACAACAACAAAAGAATGGAAATTATTATATTTCCAGCATGGTAGACCTGGTCTCGAAGAAGGAAGCGAATTCATAGGATTATGTAGGTATTGTGAGCTGCGTGATATTTGCGCCATTTCAAAACCAGAGAGTGGAGTCTGGCGTTGTAAATATTACAAAGCATCAGTAAGGAAGAAAACTAATCTTTATGAAAATGTCACCAGACAACTTGAAATAGCAGAAGATATTGTTCATTTTGACCGGGACATCTGCAAGATTTTAGCAGAGACAATGAACGAACTTATTGTGCATTTTCCGGTCAAAATGGATGACGGCAACGTCAAGATGTTAACAGGTTATCGAGTTCAGCATAACAATTCACTCGGTCCCTATAAAGGAGGATTGCGTTTCCATCCTTTAGTCGATATCGACGAGATACGAGCCCTCGCGACCTTGATGACTTGGAAATCAGCAATTACTAATATCCCGTTTGGCGGTGCAAAAGGAGGAATCCAGATTGACCCGGTAGATTTCAGTTTTGAGGAACTCGAGAAAATTACACGACGCTTCACATTTGCTTTAGGCAACAATATTGGGCCTGAGTATGATATTCCTGCACCAGACGTAAATACAAATCCTCAGATCATGGCCTGGATTCTAGACACCTACATATCAACAGTAGCCCCGAATGAGAGGAATCGTTGTATTCATGTGGTTACGGGCAAGCCCATCGAATCAGGAGGAAGCCAAGGGCGGAACAAGGCAACAGGACAAGGCGTAGTTTTTCTTATAGAAAAATGGGCAAAGGATCATGGATTTAACTTGAAGGGTGCCACTTATATGGTTCAAGGATTTGGAAATGTTGGCTCCTGGGTAGCGCGCTTGATGAAAAAGAAAGGATCCAAGCTCATTGCAGTGGAAGATGTAACAGGAGCAATTCTCAATAAAGAAGGCATTGATGCTGATGACCTTGCAGAATATGTAAAAGAACACGGCGGCGTACTCGATTATCCAAAAGCCAAGCCGATTAATCACGAAAACTTCCTTGGCACGAAAGTTGATATATTTATACCTGCTGCTTTAGAAAATCAAATCACAGCTGAAACAGCAGAGCTGTTGAATGTTAAGCTCGTTGCTGAAGGTGCTAACGGACCAACAGATCCAGAAGGCGATAAAGTTTTGCAACGGAGGAAGATTGATGTGATACCCGACATACTCTGCAATTCAGGAGGAGTTATCGTGAGTTATTTCGAATGGCTTCAGAACAAACGCAGCGAGTTCTGGGACCTTGAGGAGGTAGATCGAAAACTGCACAAGAAAATAATAGATGCCTATGAAAGAGTGCTTGAGACCGCTAAAAAGTTCAGGATCGATTTGCGTACCGCTGCCCATATTGTAGCAATATCAAGGCTCGAGATAGTCTACACAGAAAGAGGAATATTCCCATAAACTCAAGTATAATATTTTTACTGACGTTTCAAATATTCCAGTCATCCAGAGAATGAGAGGCAAGTGAAATGTT
The DNA here is from genome assembly GCA_964346435.1 of uncultured Candidatus Bathyarchaeia archaeon. GTDB lineage: Archaea > Thermoproteota > Bathyarchaeia > 40CM-2-53-6 > RBG-13-38-9 > JAOZGV01. Next base: position 6,060 of record CAYFUV010000040.1, read on the forward strand.
ACTGGCATAGAGAACATGAAACTACGTCCTTTATCCTTAAGAACTAAACTCATCCTTAGTTTTATTATTGTCATTATTATAGGAGGGCTATTGTCCTTAAGTTTTGGATCAAGGTTGGTAAAAAAAACTATTATCCACCAAGCTCAGGCGAAAGTCGAGCATTGTAGGTATGTCAGACTCTCCTGGACACTTTGTGTTATTTTGTAAGCTACAAAAAGGGGGGAAGATATGCGTTATAAGTTTCGTCTTTTACTAATATTTTCACTGATAACCTTTATTTTTCTACCTATCTACTCCGAAGCGATAAAAATTGCATCATGGAATATCCTTAATTTTCCTGGATCTACTGGAACTTCTCGCGAAGATGATTTTCGAAAAGTAATTGATCAATTAAACCTGGATATCCTCGTCGTTCAGGAAATGTTAAGCCCAGATGGGGTGGACCAGTTCCTTAATACTGTTATGAATTATTCATCTCCAGGAACTTATGAAGCAGTTCCGTTCTTCGATGGCCCTGATACAGACAATGCATTGTTTTATAAAAAATCTGTAATAAGTTTCATATCTCACCAGCAAATTACTATTCCTCAATATAATTCCAGTATTCCTCGTGATATTTCTGAATATGTGCTTGAAATAAAGGAAGGTCCTGGAAAAGGAACAAGATTTAGGATTTATTCCTTGCATTTAAAAGCTGGGTCTGGTCCAGATGATAGGAACCAGCGGGAGCATGAAGCAACAACATTAAGAAATCACTTGAATGGTCTTCTACCTAATACGCTTTTCCTTGTGTGTGGTGATTTTAATATGAGATCAAGCGGAGAAAGAGCATTTGAAGTTCTTACAGAGAATCAAGTAGATAATGACGGGAGAACTAAAGACTCGATTAACAAACTTGGTTATTGGCATGATAATGAAGAATTTGCAGATATACATACTCAATCAACTCGCACGACTCAATTTGGAGGAGGCGCTTCAGGGGGTCTTGATGACCGGTTCGATTTGATCTTAAGCTCATATGGATTTGATGAAAGTGAGGAATTAATTTATAAATTGGGAAGCTATATTGCATATGGGAATGACGGAGAGCATTTTAATAAAGCAATTAATGAAGGAGTTAATGGAGTTGTTAGTGATGAAGTTGCAGATGCATTACATGAGGCTTCAGACCATCTCCCTGTAATAATTGAATTGGTGCCCCCAGGTGTAATCACTCACGTTCTCTCAATAACGGCTGGAACAGGTGGCACAACCAATCCCCCGCCAGGGAACTACACTTATAATTATGGAACAGAGGTTAGCATAACCGCCCTTCCTGATACTTATTTTAGATTTAGCCATTGGAGTGGAGATGCATCAGGCAGTAATAATCCTATTGTTATCAATATGGATTCTGATAAAGATATTATTGCTAATTTTACTTCTATCTCTCATACAATATCAACTCCAAATGTACCAAGCGGTCCGTCGAATGGAAACGTGAATACAATATATTCATATAGCACGGGCGGCTCAACAGATAGTCTTGGACATAGTGTTCAATACAGATTTTACTGGGGAAATGGATTATATTCCAGTTGGTCGAGTTCAACAAGTGCCTCCAGATCCTGGTCAAGTCCTGGGACTTATGAAGTGCAAGCTCAGGCAAGATGTGCAACAGACCACAACATCGTATCTTCCTGGTCTTCTAAAAAGGCAATAACGATAAGTAAAAAGTGGACTACAAAAAGACTGACCAACAATCCAGCCAACCTCACTTATCCGAAAATAGCAGGCTCTGGGAGCTATCTCCACGTCGCTTTTCTTGATGGCAATACCCTTGCCTACAAAAGGAGCACTAATGGAGGAACAAGCTGGGGACTCCGTCAGAATATCTCCACCACGGGTACTCTACAGAATAATCCTTATGCATTCGCCATTGCTGCTGACGGTCAGTATGTCCATGTAGTCATAGCTAGATGGTCTTCATCTAACTGGAAGATTTACTACAGGCGTAACTTCAATTATGGAGCGAGCGGATCTTGGGGAAGCTGGAGAGAACTGACTTCAGGTTCTGGTAACTTTCTGTATCCTGATATTGCTGTAGACGGACAATATGTCCATATCGTCTTTCAGGGCAATTGGCCTGGCAACTGGGAGATCTTCTACAAAAGGATATCCAACTATGGAGTAGGCAGCATCTTGACCAAAAGGCTGACCTATTCATCTGCAGGGGCCTCTCAGTGTCCCCGCATCGCTACCTCCTTCGAGTATGTCTATGTCCTCTATCAGGATGACTGGCCTGGCAATGTGCAGCTCTTCTTTAAGAAATTGGCCAACTACGGAGCTGGGAGTATAATAACCAAAAGAATCACTCATTGTGCTCTCAATTCCAATCATCATGATATCGCGGCTCATGGCCATTATATATTTTTAGTTTTCAGAAATATCAATTCTTCCACAGGAAACACGGATATCTTCTCTAAGACGATAGAGAATTGGGGAGAAGGAAGCATAATGACCAAGAAGCTTACTTATGCAGCTTGCTGCGACTGGCCGTCTTTATCTTTTGATTTATCTACGAATGAAGTACAATTGGCCTACACCAATGACAGCCCTGGTAATTATGAGATATTCTGGAAACTCATTCCAAATTATGGTAAGGGAATCTATTCCACTCACAGGCTGACCTACAGTGCTGGAGGTACATCTCAGCATCCAGATATTTTGTTCCAGGAGGGGACTACGCATATTGTCTATCAAGACGATTGGCCTGGAAGTAAGGAGATTTTTTATAAACGAAGATAAGCCAAAGCCATAGAGCACTACGAGAAATTGTTCGATCTATAGAAGGATGCCGATCCTGGTATTGCTGAAGTAGAAAATGCAAGGAAGAGGCTGGCTGGGTTGAAAAAGAATTGAGGTGAATGGGACCAGGATTGTTTTTCCAGCCCCGAAGTTTTAAAAAGACGCCTACATAAAAATCAGCGAATTAACCACCTCATTATAATGGACGTTTATAATTGTCGAATATTCTCATGGAAAAATACATAATTGTTCACCTTAATGTTCACCATTAGTTAAACAAAGATCTTCGCTCTATGAGCCTCTCATCGCGTTATTCGGGTAAATATTAGAAAGATCCTAGACCTCTGCTCCAAAGCAATCAACGATATCCACTTTATATCAACCTATATATTATCCCTCCTCTGATACTCAACACAAAAACTGACCTTTTGCGGAGTAATTTGATTTTTATTTCTAGAATAAATAGGGTTACAGCCAAGCTTATCAAATTTTATTGAGGAGGAAAAACATGAAAGAGAAGTTAGAGCAATTTTTAGTCAATTTTGTCACATATGTGGCACATGAGGAAAAGTTTATGCCGCTTTCCGCCTTCTGTAGCAGGCAAAGCTGGCTCCTCTCCAGCCAGCTAGAAAAAGTATAATTATCATAGTATGTTTGACAATTTTCTAACTACTTGTTATTTTACTACAAGGAAGTTTAAGGGGAAGAAAAACATGCCGTGGAAAAATTATTTACAATTAAAAGAAGAATATTCGGACTCAGAATTTCAGAAGAATTTCATTGAACTTTTTACAATTAAAGTTTTTCTTGAATATTGCCTAATTCCGTCTGGCTACAGCCCGAATAGTCTAATTGAAAGAGCTATATTTTTGAGCTCTGAAGGAGAGAAATGGGTGCCCCTCATTCAACAATCTATTAAAAATATTTCACAAGAAGAAATCAAATATGCATTGTTCGCCAAATTCTTCCATCATGATCTTTTCATTGATGTATATAATTCAGATAATATGATTTTACAGAAATTCCTTGATGCTGAAATAAAAGGAGAAAGGATAAAATTTCCATGGGTTTTTGGGCGAATTCTATACGATCGTTTTTTTGAAATATTTCCTATTCAGACAAAAGAATTATCATATGATGAAACAGACTATCTATTAAAGAAAACTCCTAAAGGCGTCTTCCAAATCAGAGATGTTCTTATTGGACCTTTTGGAGTATTGAATTCAGGCCAATTCAGATTTCTCCCCCCAACTAGAACCGTTCCTTTATGGCATTGCTCAGATCCTTCTTGTAAAGCTTTCCATTCTGTGCGGCTATCATCAGGAAAGAGCAAAATTATAGAAGCTATTGATTTTATCGAAGAAAAAAGTAAAAAAACAAAGGGCCCGCCTTCTGAATGGGATTTTTTCTTTTTTCGCGTTGCGAAAAAGTCAGATTATTATAATGAAATGCATCCTGGACAACTGCCTTGGCGCATAGTAAATGCTTTTTCTGAAACAGAGATACGTAATATTATCAAAAGAATAATTGAGCATCATTCCAACGAAATAAGATCCAGATTTCCAAAAGCAAAACGTTTTAAAAATATCCTATCTGGATCAGCAGAGAAAATTTCAAAAAGATTGAATAAGACACAATGCTTTCAGCTCATTTTACTTATGTCAGATGAGATCATTACCAGTAATTTAGAGTTTCTAATAGATAATAAAATTATACACATACCTTCTACTGAGATAAGAACAACAAAAAAAACATACCCATCAAACAGTTGGCTACAAGTCGATTGGGAGTGTTCACAATTTGGCGTACGTCCAATCTCTTCCGAAAATATTGCTTTTGCAAGGTTAAAACTCTTAATAAATGAGCTCTATAAAAAGCAGTTGAAACAACTCAAATGGAAATTGAGACATATTGATGGAGAGAGCGTATATGAAAAATTGGATAATTATTTGTATAGTGAAGATCCAGAGAATGTTATTTGCGAGCTAGTTATAGCAACGCCTGATAATATTCAACAAGCTTTTAAATTATTGAGGTATGGAAGGTTTGTTTTTCCTTCAACGCCTCAAGATGAAAGACGCCTCATTCAGAAGATTCTATGGAAGCTTGGATTTGATATTAGAATATATCCATCTCATCAAAAGTTATTTTGGGCACGGCTAGAAAATTTTATTGAAACTTTAAAAGCATCTACTATTTATGATGAACAAATTAAAGAATCAATTAGAAGTGCTTGTGTAAATTTTTTTGTGTCCCTAGAGGAAATACTAGATTATAGCTTGTCTTTTATAACATGGGCCTTGCTATCGGATCATTATGGTATTACAAAATTCATATGTAACTTTGAAGAGGCAAGGCGATTTATGGCATCTAATCTAAAAGGGAGAAGATTAGGCTCTAATGAACCTTTGAAATTAGATCCAGAGGGAAAAAACACATTGTATCCTTTGATTCAGGGTTTTGTTATTCTAGCTGAACTTTGTAATGAAATTATACAGAATAGGGAGATTGAATTAAGACGACCAGAGAATGAGAGGCCTGGATACTATGGTAATACTGAAATAGAGTTGTTTCCTTTCTTTCATAAAGCTTTAATTTTAGATCTCAAAAAAGGAGAACAAGATCGAATAATTGAGTTGCTCAAAGAGATAACTGATACATTAGAAAAATCTAAAATCTGCGATATCCGCAACCGCTTAGAGCATAAAAGGAAAGACTTTCCAGATCAAAACGAAATCGTATTAGCATGCGATGCTATAAAAAATATAATAAATAAACTGGAAAATACAGGAATTTGCCCTTTAATATACCTTTATAATTCAGTAAAGATAGATCAATATAGAAGAGGCATTGTAATGCTTAAAAACTACAGAGGGAGAGAAAATCAAATAAGAATACCCTCTCAGTACAATCGGTGTGGATTACCACTTGCAAACGTTCCCCTGATTATTGTTCCATGGATACATATTGGTGATTCAGTTGAATTTCTGCGATTCCAGTTTAAAGAGAATTCAGACTTTGAAGAGATGTGGCAAGATTATCCCAAAAGAAAATTGCGACTTCCAGATGAACAACAGAGACAAAAATTTGAATCTGAACAGGAATAATAACAAATAATAATATTTTTCCTAAGATAATTTAATATCTTCTTCTTGAAGCAGAGGATTTGAAATTTTTAAAAAATCTAAGCCAAAAACCCCAAAGCTCTGGTTTCCTTATTATGAGTGCATTAGATTGACAATTTATCTCAAAGTTACTTAGGATGATATAAAAAGGGGGAAAAAACGAATTATGAACTTAATCCTTCTAACTTGACGTTTTGATATGATGGATACAGGCGCTGTTTTCATATTAAGTTCGACCATAATTTAAGTAATTAAATGAACAAATATAAAAACGATTTCTCTTGGTCAGTAACAAGAGATAATATGTTTAAAAAATGTCACAGAATGTATTATTTTCAATATTACGGCTCTTGGGGAGGTTGGTTAGATGAAGCCGATGAAATAACCAGGAAGATTTACATATTGAAACAGCTTCAGACCAGACAAATGTGGGCTGGGAATATGGTTCATGAATGTATTAGGAAAGCGATAGAGAATATTCAAGGCGATATTGAACCTATGAGTATTCAGGAATCGATAGACAAGACTCTGGCTATCATGAGGCAGGAATTCAAAGACTCAAAAAGGGGAAGATACTGGAGAGAACCAAAGAGCTGTGCTCTATATGAACATGAATATGAGTTAATGTTGCCCGATTCTGAATGGAAAAATAATGCAGATCATGTTGTAAAATGCCTCCAAACCTTCTTTAACTCGGATGTATATAGGCAAGTTTGCCAGTTATCCAAAGAACAATGGCTAGAAGTAGAGAAGTTTTCTTCTTTTCAATACGACAATATAAAGATTTATGTCGTTCCCGATTTCGCTTTTCAAGATGGGGAAGAGATTGTTATTTATGATTGGAAGACAGGAAAGGAAGAAGCTGATAATCATAAATTACAGCTCGCATGTTATGGTTTATATGCAATTCAGCAATGGAGCGTTAAATCAGAACAAATAAGAATGGTGGAATTTTATCTTTCAAGTGGGAAACAAAATGAGCATAATATGACAGACTTTGAATTAGATCCAATCCATCAGTATATTGGGACCTCTATAGAAGCTATGAAGGATTTACTCGATGATCCACAAGCAAATATAGCGAGTGAAGATCAGTTCCCATTTACAGAAAATGAACAAATTTGTCAGTTTTGTAATTACTATAAGGTCTGTCCTCGTTGGAGTTAAAGAATTGAGGCGAGTGAAGCCAGGCATCTAACTTTATTCAAGTGATTTAACATGCTCAGATAAGCCTTTGAATATTAGAGATGGATTAAAAGCAATATTTTTAAAAATACTACTTTTGTCTGATGAAAAATTTATTTTCTCTTTGTATAAATAAGCGGTAATAACTGATTTAAAGTATCAGGAGTTTGTATGACGATAAAAAATTACCTGACCCGAAAAGAGTTAATAAGGACCTATAATGTGTTCGTTCACTGATGTAATGTCAACATCGCTTTAGATTCATGCACCAAAGCCGTGTGACATCGTTATCTCAGCAGATTATCGGGTGGGAATTGAGGAAAATTGTGAAAAATTTGGAGCAAGCCCAAAAACGAAATTCTTATCTTTACCGCTTTAGCATTCCCTCTGCGGGAAAGGAGGAACATATGCGTCGTATCTTTTTATACTATTTCGCAGTTATTTTAATACTGGTTCCTTGCTGCTTAATGCTGCAGACCAATCAATATCCTGTCGTAAATGACATTTTCGAAAAACAAATAGATGAAATATTTGCCAAATGGATTAATCCTGAATCGCCTGGCTGTGCTTTTGCCGTTGTTAAAGATGGTGAGGTGATTTTTAAAAAAGGATATGGAAAAGCATCTTTGGAGCATGACATACCAATCACGACTACGACGATTTTCGATGCAGCATCCGTCTCAAAGCAGTTCACAGCTTTTGCTATTATCCTGCTTGAGCAAGATGGAAAACTTTCCTTCGACGATGACATTCGGAAATATCTCCTTTATATCCCGGATTTTGGACATAAAATTACGATACGGCATTTGATATTCCACACCAGCGGATTAAGAGATCAATGGGATTTACTCGAGTTTGTAGGTGTTCGGATGGAAGACGATATTGTAACTCAGGAAGATATTCTTAAACTAGTCAAGCGACAAAAAGAACTAAACTTTCCACCAGGGGAAAGCTATAAATATTGCAACACGGGCTATACACTTTTAGCTGAGATCGTTGCTAAAGTCAGCAATAAATCATTTCAGGAGTTCACAGAAGAAAGAATCTTCAGACCCCTTGAAATGTTTGATACACATTTTCATTCAGAAAATGATGAGATCATCAAAAATCGAGCATATCCATATGAACAGTCTAATGACAAATTCTTCAATTTACGTCTGGGTTTTTTGAATTTTGGCGCTACAGGCTTGTATACCACAGTCGAGGATGTTGCCAAGTGGATCATCAATTTTGAAACTCACAATGTTGGAGGAAGAGCTGCATTTGATCAATTATTAGAACATGGCACATTGAACGATGGCACAATACTTGATTATTGTTTCGGAATTATGGAATCCAAATACCGTGGATTAAGGAATATTCATCATTTTGGAGGCGCTGCCGGCTATAAAAGTTTTGTTCAGTACTATCCAGATCACAAAATTGGTTTTGCAATTCTTGCTAATCATACCAAGATAAGCAGTGTCCCCAGTACTAATAAGGTTGCTGAAATCTTCCTTAGTGACATCTTCGAAAAAAGTGAATCAATTCCTCAGCAAAAGGAAATTCAGGAAATCAAGATTGATTCCCGGATTCTTGAAAGTTTTGTTGGGGAGTATGAATACAACTTTGGCGAGAACGTCAAGATTGAAATTAGAAACAACCGGCTGTTCGAGGTTATCACATTCCGAAATAGTGAACACGAGCTCTTCGCAGAATCCGAGAATCTGTTCTTCACCAAACCTCTAGCTTTCAAAATTTCCTTTCAGCGAAACGATAAAGGACGGGTCTCCCAGCTAACCTGGCATTATCCAGATGGTAGAAGGCGAGTTGCAAAACGAGTTAACTATCGGAAATTGGATAGTAATCAATTGGCTGAATTCACAGGCAATTATTTAAGTGAAGAATTAGGAACAATGTATACCTTTATTATGAGAGACGGCAAGCTGGTATCTACTCATTTGAAAAATGCTGATTCAGTAATGACACAGACAAATAAAGATATTTTCCGCGGCAATCGATGGCCGATGCGAGTTGTAGCTTTTGAAAGAAATGATGAAAATGCTATTGCCGGATTTAGAGTGTCCACTAGTCGTGTTAAGAATTTGCTGTTCAAGAAAATCGATTAGTAAAGA
>CAYFUV010000041.1:0-1675 GCA_964346435.1 uncultured Candidatus Bathyarchaeia archaeon
TACATCTTTGTTCCTGAAAAAGAGGTGGATAAGACATTGGAAGCAGGCAAGAATGCAGGATATGAGCTCCTAGACCTGGGTCAAGTTGAAAAAGGGGACCGCTGTGTTATCTTCGAACCAGAAAAAATAACTCTCCCTCCTATCTAAGGAAGAGAAGGCACTTGGTTTGCTACTTGATCACCTTAGCATTCTGAATCCACCAGGTCTTATCGATTATCTCATAACACCTTTTTAGAATAAAAAATAGGCGATAATCCCTTTAGATCAGGTGATTTTTACAAATCTTTTTTATCTTATCATCGATAAAACGGTCAAGAAAACGAGAGACATCGTTATTCTCATTATGTTATGATATGTTCACAACAAAATAGAAATAAGGGAAATTGGAAAGATAATACTCGAAAATTGGGCTTAATAATTAAGTCAATTACTAGTCAAGAATGAACAAAAAAATCTGGATCAATAAGTCAGATTCTCACGAGGCAGCCCAGCAATTTGATGTTGAGTATTACCTTTCTATGAGCAGTGAAGAAAGACTGGAGACAGTGCAGTTTTTAAGAGAAGAATATTATAAAGTCAAAATAGGCTCAAAGAATGAAAGTCGAGAAAGATTACGAAGAGATATTAAAGTTATTCAACAGACATAAGGTTAAATACTGCATCATTGGTGCGTTTGCTGTCGCTTTTTATGCCAAGCCAAGGTATACAAAGGACATCGATATTCTCATTGATTCCAGCCCAGAAAATGCAGGGAGGATTATAAAGGCAATTACTGAGTTTGGATTTGAAGACTTGGATTTGTCCGAAGATGATTTATGTCAAGAGGGGAACATAATTCAATTGGGATATGAGCCTTTGAGAGTGGATATTGTGACATCTCTTTCGGGCATCAGCTTTGACCAGGTATGGAAAAATAAGGTTGGCGCAGATTACGGCAGGGAAAAAGTATATTTCATCGGGTTGGATGATTTGATACAAACAAAGAGACAGTCTAGCCGGCTGCAGGATCAAGTGGATTTAGACCTTTTGATTAAGGCTAAAAATAGAAAATAAATACCGCAATCCCTTTAGACGAGGGAAAGTCTAAATCTGAAGTAGCGAAATATACATTGTGCAGACTGATGTAATTCTAATAAAATCATAAAATTTTTCTTATTGGATTCGTTACAAATCAACAACAAGCAATTCCAGATGCTAATCTTAGATTTCTGTTCCTCCTGAGATTATCTTTATGTAATCTGCGAATAAATATTTACGATATCTTTTCTTTCCTGAAACCTTATTAAGCTTGAATTCCTTCAATTTGCGAACTTAAGAGAGCTTCTTTTTTTGTATACATAGAGATAAAAGGATCTGGATTTGGCAATACGGATGAAACTCCATCCAGCCGCGCCAGGGCACGGTCAGCTTCTGATAATAGAAATTGAAGCTGATCATCATATTTAAAGGCTGGATACGGAGGTAGAGGATTTGGGATGAAAGTCATGTATCCGCTTAAGTGTGTTATGAATTTGCCTGCTCTACCTTCGCTCATTAGTCAACCTTCCTTGACTTAAAATGAAATTTAATTTCTACGTCAATTTAAATGACTAATTTAAAATATCAATAGTCTCAGTCTACTAAAATTTACTTAGGGTTTTTTTTGTCTCTATGAGATATGTACGATATACATTAT
>CAYFUV010000042.1:0-6812 GCA_964346435.1 uncultured Candidatus Bathyarchaeia archaeon
GCGATAGTTGATATTTTGCTTATCAATTGGGTTAGAATATAATTTTGTCTGGCATCTCCTACTTTTACTTTTATTTTATCATAATAGTTAATTCCTATTGTTCTGAGATCTTGATTATCAGACTTCATGAATTCAAGAATCTGATCACTAAAGCGAGAGAATTTGGCCGAAAAAATGCTTAAATAAAACTTTGTTATAACACATCGTGATTGCACGCGCTCGTGCTTGATAAAATAAAACTCTCAATTAGGTAGTGAATCAACTATGGCATTGAAATTAGCTTGTCGAGATTTAGGAGATGTTTGCCCCTACGTAGCTCGCGGTGAGACTGAAGATGAAGTGATGGCAGACGCCACAAAGCATGCAAAAGAAGCCCACGGTTATACAGACGAGCAACTGAACGATCCCGAAGAAATAAATAAATTCAAAGCAGCAATCAAACAAGAGTAAGATAAGTCTCGGCAGAAACAAAAAGGAGCTAGTAATTAGCTAGCCTCAAATTCCTTTTTTTTTTACAATCGTTCCATTAATAGTACTATAGATTAGAGTTCTCCACTTATTCTTTCCTTTTTTAACGCGTGCTAGGCGACAAAGATGATAAGCTTTTCAGCGCGCCCGCGCTAGACGATCTTCTAAACTTTTTAATATAACGAGACGAAAAAGCTAAATAACCGTAGTGGCCATTTGACCCCAACGGCAAGAAAAATTAAGTATATATTTTACCTTTTCAAAAATTTCAGAGTATCGAATTTCAAAAACAAAAGGAAGGTCCTAACAAAATTGCCACAATGGCATGGAGATCAGAAAAAACGTAAGAAGACCGGTGCAATTAGACGTCCCCTTAGAAAAAAACGTGCTTGCGAGAAAGGCAGCGAACTGACTGAGGCCATGGTAGGAAAACCGAAGAAAATAGAGATGAGGTGCAGAGGAGGAGGAATAAAAAGAAGGCTGCTATCCAGCGACTTTGCGAACGTCATAAATCCTTCGAATAACACCTCAAAGAAGGCCAAGATCATTAAGGTCTTACAGAATCAGGCGAATGTTGATTTCCAAAGGAAGGGTGTAATCACGAAAGGAGCGGTAATAGAGACGTCTGCTGGTAATGCGATCGTTACTTCAAGACCAGGACAGGATGGAACCATAAACGCAGTACTAGTGAAGAAATCCTGAGAATCTGGTGACTGCCTTTTTGAAACTTGAAGGAAAGTCAGTTGTCTGGCCAACGGACATAGACTCAACGAAAACAAGAAAGGAAGGCAGAAAGGTTCCAAAATCAATCTCCATAGAATCCCCAAAACTAGAAGAGATCAAGAAAGCGCTAGAGAATCTGGGATACAAGTACGAAGCGATTGAAAGCGCGGCCAGGCCTAATTTCTGGTGGGAAAAAACAGGATATCTGATCGTGGAGAGAGGCGGAAAGCCAAAGTCCTCGATCTTGAGAGAAATTTCCAAGAAATTGAAAACCATTAGATCAAAAACCTCGAAATGATCGTGGATAGTCCGACAATGTCTTCGATTAGATAGCGAGTATGCACATCATCCATACCAATCTGATAAATATGGAAAGATCGCTATTCCTTGAGTGTACATGAAATATGCAGAAGAAGAAAATCTTCAGAAAGTATATCTCTTTGGAAGAGGCTATTGAAAGATTAAAGGACTTCATATCGACAATCAAGTTGAGGCCGGAAGAAGTCGCAATCAACGATGCTTGGGGCGCCATCATATTTGAGGATATTACCTCAAAAATAGACATCCCGCCCTTTGACAAATCATTAATGGACGGCTATGCTGTTAGAGCGCAGGATACTTTCGAGGCCGAGGAGTCTCGTCCTAAAAGGTTGAATCTGATAGGCAAAATTGAGGCTGGAGATAAACCGAATTTATCTGTCAGCGAAGGTACGGCCACAGAAATCTCAACAGGAGCGCCTATCCCGAAAGGGGCCAACTCGGTTGTGATGTTGGAGTATGTGAAAAAGGATGGAGAGCGGATCGATGTATTTAGATCGGTGGTGCCCGGCGAGAATATAATAGAAACGGGCTCGGACATCAGATCAGGGGAACTAATTCTTAGAAAAGGTAAAAGGATTACTTCGAAGGAATTAGGCCTATTATCGGCAGTCGGTATGGGAAAAGTCAAGGTTTACAAAAAGCCCAGAGTCGCGATATTCTCAACTGGAAATGAATTGATTCCACCGGGAAACGCTATAGAAAATTGGAAAGTATTCGATACCAATTCCAGCACCTTGGCCGGAGCCGTTATCGAATCCGGCGGCATCCCGATATTGATGGGAATAATCCCAGACGATATAATCAAATTACGTAAAAAAATTGTCTCTTCCTTAAGTCTCTGCGACGTGGTGATGACCTCCGGAAGCACCTCGACAGGCGCCAGAGACTATTTACTCACTTTGATGGAAGAATTGGGGCGTCCGGGCGTAATTGTTCCTGGGATTTCAGTTAAGCCCGGGAAACCAACAATAGTTGCGGCCTCGGAAAAAAAAATTTTTTTCTGCCTTCCCGGAAATCCAACTTCGGCTTTAGCAATCTATCATTTACTTGCTCAACCAATTATTTCAGGAATGGCTGGTTCTCAATCCCTCCGTAAAGGTGAGACCGTCTATGGAATTATGGCATCAAAGGTATATTCGGCCAAAGGAAGGCTAGAACTGCTCCCAGTCCATATCCTGTCAGATAAGGATGGAAATTGCATCGTTCACCCAACCTACGGTAGCTCAGCCTCAATAACTCCATTCGCCATGGCTGATGGTTTCATAATCATCCCGGAAAATCGTGATATAATAGAAGAACGTGAGAGAGTAGAGATAATCCCGTTTGTGCCGAATTTTAGACCTGCCGATTTGGTCTTTATCGGAAGCCATTGTATGGGACTGGACTTGGCTCTATCACTGATGAGAAAAATTGATCCGGCCATAGAGACAAAATCGATATATGTGGGTTCCCTAGGAGGGATAAATTCTATTAAAAAGAAGGAGGCGGACGTTTCTGGAATCCATATTCTGGATGAAAGAACAAAGCAATACAACATTCCCATCATAAGACAAGAAGGTCTTTCCAGTAAAGCGGTTCTAGTCAGGGGATATAAACGCCAACAGGGATTTATTGTTCAAAAAGGAAATCCCAAGAAAATTAATTCTTTTGAGGAACTCGTTGGAAAAAATGTGACCTTCATCAACCGTAATATCGGCTCAGGAACTAGAATCTTGATCGATATGAATTTAAGACGGATGGCCATGGAAATGAAGTTACAATTCAAGGAACTGGTCTCGCGAATAGAGGGATATCATGTTGAGGCCAAATCCCATTCAGCAGTGGCCGCAGCGGTCCATCAAGGGAAGGCGGACATCGGATTAGGAATAAGAACTGTAACCGAAACCTACGGTTTAGACTTCATCCCCTTAATGGATGAAAATTATGATTTTGTGGTATTGAGAGAAAGCTTAGAAAAAAAACCTGTTAAGACCTTTTTGGATATTCTGCAATCTAGCGAATTCAAAGGTTTATTAAAGGAAGAGCTAGTTGGCTTAGATCCGCTTAATGATACGGGCAAAATCATCAATATATAAAATTCTGCGGGAAGAAGCCCCAATTTCGTCCCAAAATGTTAATATATAATAAACTAATTCCTTCCCTCAATCAAGGAAGTGGGATGATGGCCCTGCGGAGGCTCGGTAAAGCACTGCACTCAACAAGAAGTAGAAACCTCATCGTAAAAACAGAGTCCGGCAATAACCTGCCAAAAATTGGAGCAAAAGTTTTGAATAAAAAATTATCAAGAGTCGGCACAGTCACTGATGTTTTCGGCCTCGTCTCGAGACCATACGTTGCCATTAAACCCGAAACCAACGAACTCTCGAAGCATGTCGGTGATATCCTCTTTTTTATGAATGATACAGATTAAAGAGGGTTGAGATCTCTTGCTTGAAAAATCCGAACCGGATACGGGAAGTTCTGCACCTGCAGAAAGCAAAAGGAAGGCTTGCCCTGAATGCGGCAGCAATGAATTGATGAGAGACTATGACGCTGCAGAAATTGTATGCGTAGGCTGTGGATACGTAATAGATGAGAAAATTGCAGACACAAGGCCGGAATGGAGGGCATTTGATGATGAACAAAAAGCGAAAAGAACGCGAGTCGGTGCACCTATTACCTATACAATTCATGACAAAGGTCTATCGACGACCATAGACTGGAATGATAAGCGGTCTATTGGAGGGAAATTGTCCTCAACGCAAAGAATGGAACTTTATTCTCTGAGAAAATGGCAGAGGAGAATCAGAGTCTCAGACGCTACCGAGAGAAACTTAGCAATGGCTTTATCCGAGCTAGGGAAACTATCTTCAGCTCTAAATCTTCCGAAGAATATAGTGGAAACCGCCTCTGTAATATACAGAAGGGCTATTAAGAAAAGACTGATCCGCGGCAGATCCATTCACAATGTAACCGCGGCTGCGATATACATGTCATGCCGGCAATGTAGCGTTCCGAGGACTTTGGACGAAGTGGCTGCAATTTCTAATCTAAATAAGAAGGATATCGCAAGAAGCTACAGGTTTATGGTTAGAGAATTGGAGACTTTCGTGCCCCCTTCGACAAGTCGAAATTATGCTGCTAGATTTTCGAACAAACTGATAATTTCTGGCCAAGCCGAGGGAATGGCTATCAAGATTCTAGAAGTGGCAAAAAAAATGAAGCTGACGAGCGGTCGGGGGCCCACAGGCATAGCTGCGGCAGCCACATATATGGCAACAGTCCTAACAAATGAAAGAAAAACGCAGAGGGAGATAGCAGAGGTAGCTAACGTTACAGAAGTCACTATCAGAAATCGATATAAAGAACTTTTAGAGAAACTCTTAGTCGAAGTAGAACTATAAGTTCTCAATTCCAATAATACTAGAGCTAAGAATAAAATTGGACTAGAGGGCATTAGGATGGAAATTAAGGTCATTGATCTAAAATCCCCTGAAGAAACCAATATTATCCTAGGCCAAAGTCATTTCATAAAGACAGTTGAAGATATATACGAAGTCTTGGTAAGCAGTGTTCCGGGCATCATCTTTGGACTCGCCTTCTGCGAATCCTCTGGGCCATGTCTAGTTAGGCATGCAGGAAATGATGAAGAGCTTGAAAAAATAGCATCAGAAAATGCTCTCAATATAGGAGCAGGGCATTTTTTCATAATTCTTATCAAAAACGCCTACCCAATAAACGTACTCAATGCCATCAAGAGAGTTCCCGAGGTTTGCAATATATTTTGCGCAACCGCCAATCCCGTTCAAGTCATATTGGGAGAAACTAAAATTGGGAGATCAATTTTAGGCGTGGTAGATGGTTCAAAATCAAAACAAATTGAAAATGATGGGGATATTAAAGAACGAAAGCAACTGTTGAGAAAACTTGGATATAAGCTATAAATGCACATAGCGCGCAGAATTTATATTGCTATTCTATTGGTGGAATTTCATAATGTTAAAAGTATACGATACATTGACTAAGCGAAAGGTAGAGTTTCGTCCGATACATGGAAATAGGGTCAACATGTTTGTATGTGGGCCAACCGTATACGATCTTTCCCATATAGGCCATGCTAGAACCTATGTGGCCTATGACGTTATAGCAAGATACATTAGATCAAAGGGTCATAGCTTGTTTTTTTTGATGAATATAACAGACGTAGATGACAAAATAATAAATAAAGCAAAGGAAAGAAATGTCAGTCCTTTGGTTTTGGCCAATGAATACGCAGAGGAATTTTACAAGGACATAGAGTTACTTGGGATAAACAGTATCAATCTATTTGCAAAGGCATCGGAATACATCCCAGAGATTATCTCTCATATAGGTGAATTAATCCACAAAGGGTTTGCTTATGCAGTCGAAGGAAATGTATACTTCGATATCTCAAAGTTTAAGGAATACGGAAAATTATCTCATCAGACGGTCAACGAGCTTAAAAAACATAGAATTGAGCCGGATCCCAAGAAGAAGAATTCCGGTGATTTCTCCCTTTGGAAAAGTAGAAAAGGAGGGGAAATTTCCTGGGATAGTCCGTGGAGCAGAGGTAGGCCCGGATGGCATATAGAGGATACCGCGATAACGATCACCCATTTTGGTCCCAAATACGATATGCATGGAGGGGCCATTGAACTTATATTTCCACATCATGAAGCCGAAATAGCTCAAGCTGAGGCCATGACTGGAAAGAAACCTTTTGTTAAATATTGGATACACACAGGCATTGTAAACGTAAGCGGCCAAAAGATGTCTAAATCATTAGGCAATTTCATAACCATAAGGGAGATTGCTAAAAAATATAGGCCAAGCGTTCTACGGCTTTTCTTTTCTCAGAGCCATTACAGAAGTAACATCGATTTTAGAGAAGAGGCCCTCGAGCAAACAAAAGAAACTTTGGAAAATCTGTATCGAGTATATGAAAGAATGCATGATTTGATTAATTCTGCGCAAGAAAAGTCTGATGATAAGATCGTTCTCAAGAGAATAAAGAAACATGAACAGGATTTCTACTTGGCAATGGACAATGATTTCAACACACCTATTGCAATTTCAGCTTTAATATCGCTAAGCAAGGACTTAGATAAGCTCGTTACCGAAAAGACGGGTAGAAAAACTTTGCAAATAGCGTTGGACTCCTTCAATCGTCTCGGATCCATCATCGGATTATTCCAAGACCTAAATTTCAAAAAAATTGAGAAAAAAATTTTTGGCGAATTAGTAGGAATAATTATTGAACTTAGGGAATTTTTTAGAAATAAGAAGGATTGGGAAATTTC
>CAYFUV010000043.1:0-29685 GCA_964346435.1 uncultured Candidatus Bathyarchaeia archaeon
GGCTTAAAAGATTATTTCTCACAAGCTTATTCCGGTGCTTGCTTATTCCATTAGCACCTTCCTTTCTTCCTTTTGATAATTACATACATGAGATGAGATGCGTTACGTTATTTTGTGTGTGTGTGTGTGGGTACCTTGGTGCGGGCATCCAAATTTGAACTACTTAATTTAGAATCTCTGAATTATTTAACATCTGTAACACATTTTAACGCGTTTAATTCGATTTTAACGGGTTTTGCAAATTCTAACATGTTCAACACTAAAGCGTTAAATGTAAATCACTTTACGACCTATTGAAAACAGATTATCAGAATAAATCAGAAAGATTTGCTAAAGCAAAAGGCACAAGCATTTCATTCTTACTAAGTCCCCCATGATGACCGAGCGAATCAAACTTTTTACCTTTAATATGCTCGTACCAAATTGTATTATTTCTATAAGGCAAAATCAACAGATTTCCAATTCTATCTTTGAATTCGCTTGTGGGCTTTCCGATTCCGAAAAGATTCAGACTGATCGCATCTTCACTCATTATAATTTTGGCTTTTCCATCTAATTTTTTCGATAGAAAGTCATAGACCTCTTCCAGTCTGTCTTGCTCGATATGTAGGAAAACATCACGGGGACTTCCAGTAGGCAATATTCGCCTTCCTTTTTCGCTTCTTTGGAAGCTGTTGGCTAATTCTTGATACATGTTAAGATAGAGCGTCTTCTCAGGATAAACGTTAATCTGGCCATGGTCTGCAGCTATCAAGACTATCGTATCCTTTGCTACTTTCTTATCGATTCTTTTCAAAAATTCTTTGAAAAAGTAAGATAGCCTAGCAAGTTCTTTTAAGAATCTCTCGCTATTTGGACCGTCTTTATGCGCAGAGTAATCGACATCATCGATGTAAACATAGAAGTATGATCGTTCTTTCTCTTTTTCCAACACCTTTTTCAGCTTTGCGATCAAATCAAATGGATTGAAGAAAGGGATCGTTTTGCTTCCTTTATGAATTTGCTTCGAATAGGCGCTATATGCATGAGATTCGTTGTTAGCACAGAATGATTTAACTCCAGCTTTCTTAAGTTCATGATAGATCGTTTCGCCTTTGAATAATATTCTCGGGTCGACTCTCATTTCAGAGAGCAGATCTCGTCCCTCTTCGCCAAGTGGTGAGAAAGGCAGCGTATTTATAATCGTGTCAATTTCTTTGAAGTATGTTACCCACTCGGGAAGGCCGTGTTCCTGTGGAGTCAAACCGCTGCTTATCGTTGTAAGTGTGGCTGCAGTTGTTGATGGAAATACGCTTGTGAGAGGCGTTACTAGGCCTTTTTGATTAAATATATTAAAAATCTCAATCTCTTTTGAGTGTTTTATCCATTGATTGTAGCCCAGACCATCAACAAGAAAAAGGACGATCTTGCTAAAATTCTCTTTTTTCAAATTATTCTCATAAATCTCTAGAGGTAAAGCAGGTCTTTCTGTTTTTATATCAAAGAATTTGAGAATCGTTGAAGGTATGTTCGAGAAACAGTACTTCTCATAGTATGGATAAATGAACTCTCCCTTTCTTTTCTCTTTTTCTATCAGGTCTTCGACTTCTTTTTGAATCATAGGCAATATCTGAATTAATAAAATCTACAAAAACGGTTAAATATTGTCATTATACGAAGGGTTAATATGCGCTTAAGTATCTCACTAATTTGTGAGATATTATTGTATCTTAATCAATTTATAATGTGGCTTGAATCGAGTTTTGAAACAAGATGGTTTACAGCGTTGGATGTTATTGCTAGGTTGAAATTAAAACGACAGCACATTTACTCTGATCTTTATAAATGCTGGAAAATGGGATTGCTTAGTCGAGAGAAATTGAAAGGTCATAGATATAAGTACAACCTAACAAATTGGGGAAAGAGATACGCAGAAGACGGCGTGTTCTTTAACCAAGATATAATCTACTTAAAACTCTTGAAGTATATAGTAGAATATGGCGATAAAAAAGAAAAAAATTGGGCCAAAAATACGATCGTTCCACGACTCATGCAGCGATTTCTTAAGGGTAAGAAGAGACAAGACATCTTTCCAGTTCTTGATATGATTGATGTCAGATCAGACACACTTTCTAAAAAATTGGAAAAAAACCGATATAAGTATGATTATTATCACCGGAGTCGTGATTTAACGGAGAGACAGGATGAAGCCATCGATGAAGCTGCAGTTAGGTATATAGAAAAATTGTTGTCTCAGACTTTCCCCAAATAAAGAAATATTGTTATGTTAGAAGAAGGACGTAAATACGAACGCACCTTATCATTCTAACATTTCTTCAGCTTACCTGCCTTTAATTACTAATAGGTAAGTTTATATATTACCTTTTAGTAAGTATGTTGCAGATGATAGAAGATGGCCCTGAAATTACAACTCGTAAAGAATGGCGAGGTTCTATTTGAGATGCCGCTTAATGTTGAGAGATGGTCGAAGGATGAGTTGAAGTCTGAGCTTGAAAGATTTGAAGACGAATTTGAAAGATTCTCGGAGTTCTTCGATGTGCTATCTAACGAGGGCAGGCTAAGGATGATGAAACGGATCTTTGAAGATGAAGATCAGACTCTAAGCTTTGCAGATTTGATGAGAGAGCTCAGCCTAAATCCGAAGATCGTCTGGGAAAGTACTAGAAAGCTAACGAATTGCGGACTATTGGAGAAATCAGAGGACGGCAAGTATAGGTGCACTCGTCATGGGCAAGCTGAATTTCTCATGGTCAGCCTCGCCTTAAGGCGTCTAATGAGGGCCCTTCACGATTTTGAAGAATGGTAGAATTGGAGGTGAATTGTATGGAGTATTATGATGATATCTTTCATGATATGGAGCTTTTCCAGAAGAATTTCATGGATAGGATAAGAAAGGAGATGGAAGCGATCAATAAGGCTGTAAGCAGAGGCGAACTCAAAGGTAATTGGGACGTAAAGGAAATAAACGAACCGAATATGAAAGGATACGTTGCATATGGACAGTTCCACTCTGACTCACCTATAGAAATAGAAAGTCCACTAGAGACTTTTCCACGCCCATTGAGACCGAAGAAACCATTCCAACCGAGGCCAGAGACGAGCGAAGTACGCGAGCCATTGACCGATATCTTTGAGGAAGAAAAGGCAGTGAAGATCTGCATCGAGTTACCGGGAGTGGAGAAGGAAGATATACAGCTTAACGTCTCAGAAGGAAAAGCCGAGATCAAAGCTAAGAGCTTCTACAGGACATTGAAGCTTCCAACCGCAGAAGTCAGTTCAGAGAAGATCAAGGCGAACTATAAGAACGGAATTCTCGAAGTGACGATACCGAAGAAGAAAGCAGTAAAAGACGGAAAGAAGAAGAAGATAAAGATCGAGTGATAGAGAAAAACGATGCAAATCGAGATCTACGATACGGACTACAATAAGTTTGTACGTTTTCTCGGAACTGCTCACTTCACTCGAAGAAGCGTTGAAGAAGCAAATCAGGCTGTGAAAAGCACTAAAACTAGAGATTTAGCTATTGAACTTGACAAAAGACGATTCAACCTGATGAATAGGCTCTGTATACGATGTCCTAGGAGGGTAGGATGTTTTTCGAAATGCGAATTTATTGTAGCAAGTGAAGCGCTTGGCAATATCGATGCGAATATCTGGCTACTCGATATGTCAGAAACAGAGATGAAGAAAAGGATCAACGCGCTATCGAATCCCTGGGTCTCTGTAGGCCAGCTATTTCTCCTAAATCGAATTGGAGATGAAATCCTGCCTTGGCTGTGGGAAAGGGGCTATAAAGATGAGGTGGTTCGTAGATCTAATAAGAGAATCAAAGCACTCCGAAAAGTGACTCCTCATGTCTGGAGAGTCCTAATCGAGGAGCGAAACGCCTTGATGGCTGCGAGGCTTGCAGCAATAGCAACCGGTATGCTGGAGAGAGAGAAAAAACCAAGCATACTTGCTCTTGTTGGTGCAACGCATGTTGACGGCATCAAAGCACTTTTACGAAAGCCGAAACTGATACGAGAATCTCTAAGAAGATTTAGCCTATCTTATTCTCAGCCAACGCAAGTAAGGAGAATTCAAGTTGGGGGCTGACCAAAAAAAATTTTTTTTCTAATTTCTAGTAAAAAAATGAGAGCCGGTAGGTTTTAGGAGAATAAAGGCAATCTCTTGTAGGGTTGCTAGGAAATTAGACAATTTTAATAGCGAATTCTGTGGAAACTAACGCGAATCTGTTCTTAAACGATATATTCGCATTATTATTATTTCTTTATACTTTTATTATCATTAGCTTATCCAATAGTCTAAAGGCGTGGGTGTAAAGGTTGAACGAAGAATATCAACTATTGGCAATGCTTGATAGAAGTACGAATGTGCAACAAATATTGCGTATTATTTCCGATTCGGATATTCCGCTTAACTCTAAAATGATCTCGTCTAAAACTTCTATGTGGCAAAGCAACGTTATTCGTATCCTTGATGAATTAATAGAAAAAGGTGCTATCGAGAATGTAACTAGTGGAAAAAGAAGTAGAATGTTCATCGCTACAGAAAAGGGAAAATCCACTCTCAAAATGATAGATAAATTGCAGTCATAAAGAATTCCGCTTTACAAGCGTTTAATATACCTTATATGCAATAGGATTGTTGAAATAAAGATTAACTTTACGTGTGTTATTAAACAACCCAGTGGATCATAGACGCATAGCGCGCACGACGCCAAAATTCCTTTTATTAAAGAGGAAAAAATTTATGGTTCGAATTTGTATGGTCGCACTGAGGCATCCACACATACAAAACTTTCTATTTGGGCTAACAGAAGGTACAACAAGCCAAAAGAATTAGTGCGAGACGACGAAATTATAAATTAGAGGAGAAGCATTTAAACCAAGAAGGGAAAAAGGACACAGAAAAAATTAATTCCTGCAAGAAAATAAAATTAGTATCGGCAGGCACTTAAAAAAATCTTAAAAGTGGGTAAAGAAGAAGAGTGAACTCTTCGTCTTCATTTTATTGTTTTCTGTATACTTCCCTAGTCCTCTACGCTCAAATTTCAGCTTGGAGTAATAGTTTCGTAAATCCCATAATGCTTTGGCTTCTCCTTCTGTGAATAATCTGCCAATTTCTAATTGTTGTCCTTCTAATTCATCAATAGTTTCAATAACTCGATTGGGATCTCTAACTGATTCTAGAATACATTCAATACCCTTTAAGTATCCGATCTCATGAGAATCTTGGAATTTTTCAGATAACCCAGTTAGAATTTCCCTTGCTTCTTTTACCGAACCTTTTATAATAAGATCAAATAACTTGGATGAAGCTTCTCTTTTAATATTAGAGTAATCTTGCTCCACGATAATTATATCACTCTCTACTGCTCATCTAGTAGGGAGATTTCATAATTAAAAATATTGTATTTATTTTAAAAAAAGTATATACAGTCACGATGACATGTGACATAATGCGAGCGTAACGAGCATGCAACTATAAAAAGTATAGCATAGAAAGTAGCCACTCTCCCCAACATATTATCGCGAAAGCTAGGGAGCGCGCACGCTCTAATTTGAAATATCATTTATCATGAAATATTGGTATCGTATATTTCCTCACACAGCTTTGATGGTCTTTCTATGGCTTGGTTTACAGAAACCTCAGCGATCTCAGCACCCAGCTCTGCTATCCTTCTTATTCCCCACAGAACTTGCCTCCAATTTGCAGCTATTCCAGGATCTGGTAGATGCAAGGATGAATTCTCAACAAGCTTTTCTTCCTCCTCCTCAATGAATTTTTTATAACCTTCGATCGCAGTATTCGCAAGTTTTATATCACCTGTGAATAGGCTTTCCATAGCTTTGACGCATATATTGAAAGCCTCCTCACTTAACTTACAGACATCATTAATTAGTCGAGACCCGACTCCAATTCCCTGTTTTTCAATCTCAATCACATTTTTTCCTATTTTCTCGCCCCAATCAGCCATACGTTCCAAAAAACCTATGATCTTCTTAATGTTCAGGATATTTAGCTTCTCTAAACCTATCTTTTCAACTATCTCTTTGTTACTCTGGCTGGAGTAAAGCAGTCTTGCGGCAAGCCAATACATCATATCAGCATCCTCCTCTCTTCGAATTGCTTCCTCTGCCAATTCTATTTTCATTTCATAAAGCCCTTGAATCGCTTCTTTGTGCATCGTAGAAGCAATCGCATATAACCTTCTAACCACCATATAAATCGGGAATTTAGCAGGATCAATAGAACATTGAAGAATGATCTGTGTTGGCGTTTCCTCAATAATTCCCAATCCAATGAGCCTACGGCTAATCCTTCGGATCTCCTCGATATGTGTATTGGAGATACGTTTGGACGACACCACCTTAATAATGTCGTGACCCAAGATATAGTTGCCCACAATAATCCTTTCCAACAATCCAGTTTGGTCGCATTGATCCGAGTTTATAACGAATTCTTTTTCTTTTTTCTCACGCTCAGCTAACGCGCTTGCCCTCAATCTTAAAGAGCCGTCGTTCTCTGGGATGAAGAATATTATATCGCCCTTTTTTAGGCCTGCTTCCCTCGTCCAATTAACAGGTAGGGAAACCGCTAGTGTAGATGGACCCACCCTCTGAATTCTTCTCCCTTGCATTTTATTAGCCCAAAATTATTATATCCTGCCAAAATATAAATGTATATATCTAATATTTATTTTTAATACACAATAAATATATTTTCAGCGCGCGTATTAACAAACTGTGATTGGAAATGGGGATCACGCGCGCTACAGGTAGAGAAACATTAGATCAAACGGTTCTAGTACATAGGCCTCAGGACTTACTTTATGCGTTAAATCATGTTTGGACGAGGATAATCAACGATAAAACCGTCAAAGTCGGCCTCTCTAAATACGCTTGTGAATGCATAAAACAATTTTGCGAAAGCAACTTTCTTGTATTCTATCCCTCTCAAATAGAACATGTTGGAACCAAGATTGAACGTATGCAGACAATCGGCGTAATTGAAACTAAACTCCTAATTTCCTTTGACCTAATTTCACCTTTGAGTGGTAGAATAAAGAAGATTAACACAGAAGCCGTAGATAGACCATATATAATAAGCAAAAACCCTGAAGAAACATGGTTCGTAGAGATCGAGCCGACACACCTCAAAGAAGAAGCTAAGCTTCTTTTCACTCCCGACCAATATAGAAAAATCTGTGAAAAATGTGATGGCATAACCGCATCATCTAACGAATATATCTTTGACAAACTCACGCACAAATGGTACGTCAGCCCTTCTAAGTTGTTAATTAAAAAGTGCGCGTGTGTGCGCCCTATGATTAAAGGTGAAAAAAATTGAGAGAAATAAAATTGGAAAAGATCGGAATGGATAAAGCCTTAATTCCCTTAGCTTTGTTGGCAATCTGTGCGATAGCCCTAATCAATCCTGTATATGCAACACCTGAGCCTGACGTATTGATCAGAATAACTAAGTATGTATCCATGGCCACCGCTGTGAGCCTCTCCTGTATCGCAGCAGGAATGGCCCTAAGTAGAACTGGAGCAGCCTCTGTAGCTAGCGTCACGGAGAAGCCCGAACTCTTCGGGCGCACTATGGTATATGTCGGAATGGCTGAAGGAATCGCCATCTACGGTCTTCTCATAGCCTTCTTGATATGGGTAGATTAACATGACTAGGTGGAGAAGTTGTCGGGAAGAGTGGAACTATTTGTTGGAAGAGGGTATGATGGAGACAAAGGCATTGCAAGACTCGACAAACATACGATGGAGTACCTTGGAGTAAAACCCGGGGATGAGGTACGTATATCGAGTTTAGCGCTGAGCATTGCAGAGGCTAAAGCCAAAGTAGCTGAGGCGTTCATCGGAGATGAGGGAAAAAGTATTGTGAGGATCGCAGAAGACGTAATGCGAGAAGGGAGCCTCAATATCGGTATGAGGGTGCTTGTTGGAAGTTATCAGCCCATATGATTCTTTTTACTCGATGCCTACAGATGGCATTGACTTAAGTTGTTGGGTAAGAGTCGAACTACGAAAATATTTGGATGAGGTGAAAAAGGTGTGAAAAACGTTACATTCTCCATCATGGTGGCGGAGTATCATACTATGATGGATTGGGGAGAAGTCTGGACTGGAAGGACTAGAGTTGGAAGAGATCTGACTAATTGGGGATTGTAGAATGCGCTTATTATTAGATTTAGAGGTTATGGAATAAAAATGATAATTCCGATGAAGAAATTAACGGTAATAACTCTAATTGAGAATGAAAGGAAGCTTTTGGAATTTTTAGGCATTTTAGGTGCAGTCCAACCACAAAGGCTTGATGAAGACGAATTCGTCTCATTTAGGGAAATAACTTTTGGAGAGGTAAGGAGATGTGAAATCATATGCGAGCGGCTGCGTACTATTGAAAGGAGATTAGGCATTGGCCCTAAAGAAGTAAAAAAAGAGTCTGCGGAAAGCTTGCGCACTTATGAAAAAAATAATTTAATTCGAAATGCACGCGCTTCATTAGAGGAATTTGAAAAGAAAGTCGCTTCTTTGGAAGGAAGGGTTGAAGCCGCTATAAACAGATTAAAAAATCTTGAAGACGCTAGACCTGCACTTCAAATACTTCGATCCCAGGGAGTTAATCCTAAGGATTTAGAAGAATTTAACCACATTTTTGTGAAGGCTGGAGTCGCTAAAACTAAGCTTATGCCCTTCTTCAGGCTTAGGTTAAAAACGGGTGAATTCGTTACCTTCAGAGAGGTATCCATTTCTTCTGAGGAGACATTCATTTATGTAACAGGATTAATGGAGCTTAAACCTTGGGTTGAAAAACTTTCAGCTAAGGTTGAATTCAAAGAGTTCAAATTGCCTAAGGAATTGACGGGTAATATAGATAAGGACGTAGCATGGATAGACGAAGAAATCAAAAAAACTGAAAATAAAATTCAAAGGCTGAAGAAAGAAGTACATTCAGTATTAGCTGCAAGCGAATGTTTCCATAATATTTGCTTTGCTAAATCCTATATGTTAAGAAGTAAAACGATGGCAATGCTAAGGGGATGGGTTCCTGAAGATCAAATAAATAGTTTAAACGCCTCCTTTGATGATCTAAACAAAAAAGTTGATAACACATTAACCTATTACTACGAGGATCCCCTACCCGACGAAGAAGTCCCAACTGTTATGAAGAACCCAAAACTCTTTGGTACAGGTGAAGTGCTAACTAGGCAGTTCGGTTGCCCAGACCGAAAGGAAAGCGATCCAACTATAATGTCAACAATACTCTGGATCACGATGTTCGGCATGATGTTTCCAGATCTTGGTCAAGGATTAGTAATATTGGGTTTGGGTACGACCTTCAATTATTTAACCAATAGGCCTTTGATGGGAATGAATTTCACTAAGATAGGTCGCCTAATGATCGGCCTTGGCATTTCCGCAGCAATCTTCGGATTATTGACAGGAGAATTTTTCTTGACAGAGTTCCATCCTCTTTGGCCGGGTTTAATGCCCGCCTGGGTCAAAAATCCAAACTATGTTGTATGGATAATAAAGATAGCAGTCTTTTTTGGAATAGCCCAAATCTTCCTTGGTCTAACAATCAGCATAAAGAATCATCTGAAGGCGGGAGATAAAATTGAAGCGCTACTGGGAGATCGGGGTTTAGCGGGACTAGTAACTTTCGTTGGGATAGTGATAGTGGCATCGGAATTCTTAGGCATAAGCCTTTTTCCTGGTTTAGCCTTCCCGAAATTAAAATTGGAAGTTCTATACCATTGGACAATCACCATTCCAATAATTGGCGTTTCTACAATAGCCTTGAAGACAATAATGAGCGGCGAAGGACCTACAATGATGATCGGAGTGATCTTCGAAACACTATCCTCTTGCTTAGCAAATGTGCTTTCATATGCGAGAATAGCTGGTTTTTGCATTGCACATGCAACTTTCGCTCTCATAGTTGCTAAGCTCTTTCAATCGGATCCAATGTTAGGAATAGGCCTTGGGCTAATATTCTTGAACATCTTCTCCCTAACACTCGAGCTGTTGGTAGTTACGATCCAGTCTTTAAGGTTATTATACTATGAATTTTCAACAAAATTTTTCCAAGGAACAGGAACGCCATATGCCCCGTACAGAATTGGCGTGTAATAAATGGAGGTTTAGAAACTGTCGAAAAACGCATTAAAATATCATAAATTTTACAAAGGAAAAATCGAAATAATGCCAAAGGTTCCGATAGAATCCGCCGAAGACTTATCTGATTGGTATACTCCAGGGGTCGCTGATCCTTGCAAAGCCATTCGCGAGAATAAAGATATGGTTTTTGAATGCACGAATAAGTGGAACACCGTAGCAATCGTTTCAGATTGTTCGAGAGTCCTTGGATTGGGCAATATAGGCCCTGAAGCGGGATATCCAGTTATGGAAGGAAAAGCGCTTCTCTTCAAATTTCTTGGTGGCGTAGATGCTTTTCCTATCTGTCTGAGTACTAAAAATTTGAAGGATATAGTGAATGTTGTGAATTGTATACAACCATCCTTTGGGGGGATAAATCTGGAGGATATAGAGCATCCAAAGTGTTTCAGAATTCTCGAGCAATTAAGGTCAGGATTAAAAATTCCTGTTTGGCATGATGACCAGCAAGGGACCGCTACCATTGTGCTTTCTGCGCTAGTAAATTCTCTAAAAATTGTTGGGAAAAAAATGGCCAATATATCGGTTTCTATGATTGGAAGTGGGGCCGCTAACATGGCCATAGCCAAGATCATAGCTAAGGCCGGAGTAAGGTTGGAGAACATAATAATGGTGGATAGTAAAGGCATACTTCATCCAAATAGAAAAAGACTCCAAGGAGACCAGCCAGAAAAATGGCAGATGTGCCAAAAAACGAATAGAGAGGGGAGAAGAGGTGGAATAGCAGAGGCGATGAAGAGTACTGACGTATGTATGGCTTTTTCAAGACCTGGCCCAGGAATCATAACAAAAAATATGGTTGAATCTATGAATGACGATGCAATAGTTTTTGCTTGTGCAAATCCTATACCAGAGATCCTTCCAAAAGAAGCAAAAAAAGCTGGAGCAAGAATTATAGCCACAGGTTGTTCGGGGACATCGAACCAAGTTAATAATTCATTAGGTTTCCCCGGAATATTTAGGGGAGTACTCGACGTAAGGGCTTACAAGATTACAGATGAAATGTGCATGGCTGCAGCTTTCGAATTGGCAAAAGCGGCGGAGGAAATGGGCATCAATGATAATTTCATCATACCAAAAATGGAAGATTGGGAAGTATATCCGAGGGAGGCCGTGGTCGTTGCAGAAAAAGCTATGGAACAAGGAGTTGCGAGGATAGAAAAGAGTCGAGAAGAGTTATTCGACGATGCTTATTCAATAATAAAAAACAGTAGAGAAAAATTGGTTCTTTTTATTAAGAAAGGTTTTGTAGCCCCTCATCCAGCAAAAGTTTCTATTAAATTGAATACGGAAAAGGTTTGGCAGAAAATAAGGACGCGCACATTGTGTAATAGTGCGTGCATGGTATAAGGAGGATTACTCACGCCTTCTGCCTTCGTTTTTATAAAAACAGAAACAGGATTTGAGAATGATGTCCTTAAGGCGCTAAAAAGAATGCCTAGCATACAGGCTGCTCATGTAATCAATGGATCATACAATCTTAGCGCAAAGGTAAATTATGAGTCAATAGACCAATTGAAAGAAATCATTTCAATAACGCGTGTTATAGATGGAGTAAATATTTGTGAGGTTGAACTATTTTGATGAAGCATTCTTCACAAGTATGGCATAGTTTTGGTGTAGCGTCTGGAGCAATTACGACATTGGGATTAATAGTTATTTTACATTCTGTATGCGTGCTCAATGTATTTTGTTGGGTAATGCGATTATCTCCAAATATCGTGATAGTGAGAGGAAGAAGCAGAGGTGACATGATTGTCAAGTAACGGAAGAGCAAGGGGAAGAGGTAGAAAAAGTATTTCCTCACAACCATGGCAGATGCCTGGTTGGTTATATGGTGGAGTAAATCGCCCCTTAGAAATTTTTGGGGGGATCTCTCCGTCATCAGTCGACTCCGATCTATCTTCACCATCAGTAAAAGGCGATACTACAAACACTACAGCATCAAAAGTAGCTGAAGATGAGTTAAAAAAGAAAGTAAGTAGAATTATCGAGGAAATCAAAAAGGAACGTACGAAAAAAGAAAGGGAGGGAGTATGAATTTCCTTTCCTGCTATTCTGTGCAAATTTAGATTTAAAACCAAATGATGTGGAAAGAAATGTATGTGCCTCAAAAGCATATAGTAGTACTCGGCGCAGGTGTCGCTGGGATTAGGTTTATTCTAGATTTTGAGCCAAAGATTAAGAATTTGGAAGACGTAAAGATTACTCTTGTCGATCAATTCGATTACCACCAATACATCCATAAAATACATGAGGTCGCTGGCGGAAGGTCGGAACCGAAAGATATTGCTATCCCGATTAAATGGCTCATTGGGAATAAAAGGATCAAATTCATTCAAGCCAAAGTTGAATCGATCGATATCAAAAAGAAAAGGATTGATACAGATAAAGGAGCTATTCGATGTGATATTCTCGTCATTGCTTTAGGCAGTCAGACATGCTATTACGGCATAAAAGGACTAGAAAAAAATTCGCTAGGCCTTAAGTCTATAGAGGAAGCTTATCGGATCAGAAAACGAGTTGAAGAAATTTTCGCATCGGCTAAAGATAAGAAAAAACACATCACATTCATTATTGGTGGCGGAGGCTTCACAGGTATAGAGCTTGCGGGAGAATTTGTTGAATGGTTTCCCCGATTGGCTGAGAAATACGGGATCGGGTCTCAGGATTTCAGAATCATAATTGTTGAAGCTCTGGACACGATCCTTCCCAATTGGGATTCAAAAGTGATCGAATATTCTATGAAAATTCTACGAAGAAAAGGCGTCGAACTAATGCTGGGTCGACCTATCGTCGAAGCTAATGAGAAGAGTGTAATTCTTAAGAACGGGGAAAGAATAGGTGGCGATCTATTGGTTTGGGCAGGAGGTATCGAAGGTGGTCTGGCATGCCCTGACTTAGAATATGGTAAGTCGAGGCGTGTTTTGATTAGGGACATCTGCGAGGCCATAAATGCACACAATGTTTACGTCATAGGCGATCTCTCATACATATGCGATATCTCAAATAACGAACCACTTTCGCCATCTGCCCATTTGGCTATGGAACAATCCTCATTTCTCGCAAAGAAACTATGCGCCCGTCTCGTTGGGAAACCTAATAAGGAATATGTCCCGAAACACGTCGGCGAGGTTGTCTCCATCGGACAGGAGGATGCTGTTGGATGGCTCTTTGGCATGTGGCTAAAAGGTTGGATAGCGAAAATCGCCAAAAAAGCAATCCATCTGGGCTACGTTTACTCCATTGGAGGGTTTAGGCTGCTGATGAAGGGAAAAAGCTTAGGAGAACTAACAGAGTGGGGCAAGATAGGAAAGTAAGGAGAATTTGTATACTAAAATTAGTCTATTTAAACAAACGATTTTGATTCATGGTTGAAAAATATGCCAATAGCATTTGTGTTAATAAATGCCGAGGTAGGAAAAGAAGAAGGTCTTATGGACGAGCTGAGAAAAATCGAAAATATAAAAGAAGTTTATTTGGTCCATGGAGTCTATGACATAATCGCTAAGGTTGAAGTGGGGAGCAAAGATAAGTTGAAAGTAATGATCGCTTCCAATATTCGACGTTTGAGTGATGTCAGAAGCACTCTAACTATGATTGTAGTCGAGGGAATTTAAGAGGCGAAATCAAAAATATTTGCCTCTAAGAATTTTCAGGTGTTTCGAGGGGTTTATTACTACAGTTTCGAATTATTGATGTTCGCTTCTGATTTCAATCTAGCATAATCATGTTAGTATGCGCTAACCATTATGGTGAAATGCCCGATTTTAACAAGCGCTGATCTTTAGCAGGGGAAATATAAATTTTGACTTATTCGAGAGAAATATGGAAAATCACGAAATGCCATGAATGTGGCGGCGATAACCTTGTTGAAGACTATGTTCGTGGAGAGATAATATGCCATAATTGTGGGCTTGTCACTATTGAAAATGTTATGGACAGAGGGCCAGAATGGAGAGCTTTCACCAAAGAACAGAAGGTAAGCCGAGGAAGAACAGGAATGCCAATGCATTACTATATGCATGATAAAGGGCTTTCAACAGTCATAGACCGCGTATCACGTGACGCTCACGGAAAACAATTGTCAATTTCTAAGAGGTTGGAGATGTTGAAATTAAGAAAGTGGCAATACAGAATTTTGGTCCATTCATCGGTCGAAAAAAACTTAGCTAATGCTATGGCGGAGTTGGATAGATTAGCAGACATCCTTTATATTCCAACACAGGTGAAAGAGAGAGCCGCTGTAATCTATAGAAAAACACTAGATAATGGAATTGTGCGCGGTAGGTCAATTTTAGGTTTGATCGCTGCTGCTCTTTACGCTGCGTGTAGAGCTACAGAAACTCCAAGAACTTTGAAGGAAGTAGCCTTCGCCAGTGGCATGAAGAAAAAGGTCGTCGCCCGTTGTTACAGATTCTTGCTTAAAGAGCTAGATATCAAAATGCCTGTTGAAGACCCCATAAGATGCATATCTAAGATAGCGTCGAAAGTGAATATTCCGGTAAGAGCGCAGAGAATTGCTTTAAGAATACTTAGAGAAGCAAAGCTAAGGGGAGAGGTATCTGGAAAAGATCCTATGGGATTGGCCGCAGCTGCACTATATATTGCATGTGTACTTATCCATGTAAAGAAATCACAGAAAGAAATCGCCGAGGTGGCCGAAGTAACAGAGGTTACCATCAGGAATAGGGCAAAGGGTTTGAAAGAGTCTCTTAACCTGAAAATATGATTCCAGCAATACAGTCAAACGCGCGCTAAAAAGCCGAAAAATAAATAGAAAACTCAATATTATTTTACCATTTTCATTTTCTTATTATCCCCTAAAATCCCTAGTAACTTTGCTAATATCTTCTCCAAAAATTTCGATATCATCTATTTTTCCTAACCCTTTTTCCATTGCTCTTCTAATATGAAAGATTTTGTGAGGATCAAATCCCATTATTCTTGAAGTCACAGCATCTGTAGCAACAACATCTTTACCAGCGATAACGAGGCCCATTTCTATTGGCGTACCACTCACTGGGCCGGAGCGAGCCATTGCCACAAACCCATCTATTACAGTAAGTGTCGGTCTGAAAGCGCTGTTGATATCTACTATTACTTTGTTAATTCCAATTGAATGGTACCTTTGCTTTGGTTTATCGGTCAATAAACCAAACATATTCTTTAGGCCTAAAGTAACTTCAGTATCACAATGTAGCTTCATCTTGGCAGCGCTTATTACATGGCTCTCGAGAACGATCTTTGGAAAGAATATTTCCGATAACACTTCTGATTCAGGCACTTCAACTCTAACAGTTTCAGGATTGTTTTTTAGATTGAGAAACGGTACTCCATATTTTTCGCATAATTCGAGCATGCCGGTGGCCTCTGCAGCATCATCCGCCTTTGTTATTGTTGCATCGGATTCAACTACGTAAATGCTCTTGTTAATGGGCTGAAAATATTGAATTAATGCCTCAACAACAATAGGATCGGTTGTAGCACCAGTATCCCATTTCTTTGTTGAAATGAAGTTAACTTTTATCAAGATCTTCTTGTCTGCTAACTCTTCTGGCGTGACTATCGGCTTCAATGCTTTAAGAACTGCATCAATTGATCTCTTTCCTTTTACTACAGCGACTCTAGGCTTTTCCAATTTGTTTCATCGTAAGAAAAGAGTCCATCAATTATTAATTTTTAGAATTATTAATAGAATAAGACCATGCTTAGGTGTTTATTCTAATCTAACGCTCGCTAAATCAACCTTTTTCAGTTATTATGACTCCAAGTATTACAAGGAAGGCCCCGATAACGAAAAATTTTGTCATAGCTTCTAGTAGAATTAAACGGGCAAATAAGACTGAAACAATTGGTAAAAAGAAGAGGGAAACGCCCGCCTCTGTTGCCGGGACTTCTTCTAGGACTTTATACCAAAGAAAATAAGCTAAGCCCGAACAGAGTAGACTTAAAAATAAGAGCGAGAACCAAAGCCAAATAGATGTAGGCAGCATCGGCTCTTCTGAAACAATTAGAATCGGAAATAAGAATAATGTTCCGAAGATCATCGAGAACATTGTTATCCTTTGAGCACCATACTTAGGGAGCATCGTTTTTCCGAATATTGAGTAAAAGGCCCATGAGAGGCCAGCGCAGAGAGAAAGTAGGTCTCCAATCACTCCTATGGGATTAAAAACCAATCCATATGGCCCTATGATCAATAAGATACCAAAGAAAGCCAGAATAATTCCAGACACTCTTTTCAAATTCATTTTTTCCTTAAGATAAAAATAGCTTAACAAAGCGATAAAGATCGGATTTGCAGAAATTATCAAGCTAGAATTAGATGCGGTTGTGAATCGTAATCCTAGATTTTGAAAAGTATGGTAAGAAGTAATGCCAGTTAAGCCTAAAAAAATTAGAATTTTCCAATCTTGAAAAATTTTCATGTCAAAATTCTTTTTGTCTTGGAAATACGTAATGGCTATAAAAAATGGGAGAGCCAATAAGAAACGTAAGAACGCCAAATTTATTGGCGATATTTCTTCTAGACCCAGTTTTAAAATTGTGAAAGAGGATCCCCAGAGAAGAATTATGAAAGATAAAATTATGACGTTCTTTAATTGCATAATCGAACCTCTCGTAATACAGACTGTTCATGAAAGTATGATCGCTTGTTTTTAGGGTATTTATTGCCCAATTCTAATATTGTTTTTGATTGATACAATTATGAAGCGCTTGCTAAGTTACTAAGCGCTCAAACTTCTTCTTTCTAATTCTGTTAAAACTAGCATACTAGTTTGGTGAATAATCCGCGAAATAGGATAGATGAACAAAAATTGTTTTTAGTCGAAAAAGGAGTTGTGATTGTAGCCACTTTTTATCCGCCACTTCTTATTGCTGGAGTTCGTGTGCTTTCAAATAATCTTTTATCTCAAAAGTAAGATAACTCATTTAGTAAGGGTAAATTTCTTAGAAAATTTCATCTCACAAGATCTTGGTGTCTTTTAATGAAAAAACAACTTCCTGTAATAAAAGTTGAGGGAGATAATATCGCAAAAGTTTGGGAAGACGCGGTGTCAAAATTATGGGAAAAAGGCACTCTTGCCTATACTGAATACGATCAATGGAGCCGGGACTGTACTATGTTAATGGTCGTGCGTAAGCCTTTCATTGAGCCCAGAGTCCATCTTGGCGGACTTTGTGGGGGTTTAGAGGATCTGGAAAAGTATGTTGACGAGGTTGTCGATGGTTCGGAAGACCATTTTGTCTATGAAGGGAAACGTCCATACGAATATCATGAACGGCTTTTCAATTATACCGTTTCAGACGAACTAAAGATAAATCAAGTCGAAGAGATGGTAGATCGATTAAGTAAGGAAAAGGGAGTTCAACTAGAAGGAAAAAATGTCAAAGTCCGGGGATTCAGTAGGAGAACCCAAGCCATAACCTGGAAGCCTTGGGTTGACCCGTCTCTAGAGCATCCGCCTTGTCTGCAGAGGATATGGTGTCGTATTATTGGTGAAAAACTGATTATGGAGACCTGTTGGCGTTCTAGGGATGCATACAAGGCGGCCTTCTGGAATATGTATGCCTTTACAGAAATGCAAAATAGAATTGCAGAGGATTTGAGTAAGAAAGTGGGCTTTAAAATAGAACCGGGCCAATACATCGATTTCTCTAATAGCTTTCATATTTATGAGAACGATTTTGAAGATTTTGAGAAACGCTTTAAAAAACTTATAGGGGAAAGAAGCTTCGAAAGAAGAACTCTATCGACTACGCGTTATCTAGAAATGTTAAAAAGATGAAGCAGAGTACGCGAGCAAAGATTCGGATGTTAGAGGATAAAAGGAGCGCTCGCATTATCTCTGCTTAACTGCACATTAGTGCAGGAGGTTTAAGCAGCCTGACTTCTCCTCTTCGATATGAATATCGAGAGGATCGCTGCTATTATTATCGCACTTATAGCTCCTAGAACCATTCCTTTCTTGCTCAAATTCTATCCACCTCCTATGGCAATATTTTCATAATCGTTAGAGACGTAGAGTCCTACGCTTGAAGGAGGGGCTGGCGTTATACCCCTCCTTCAGGGGCCAGGCGTGGTGTTGAGGAGGTCTCCTTGGTGTGGGCGTCAGCGTGATTAAACATATTATAATCGGACTTTAACTAACACGGCCAAATTTGGCCACCTTGGTTCCACATTGTGGACATTTGGCCTTATAGATCCTTCTGTTACCACTATCCTCAAAGGTTGAGCCACCTTCGGCGACATCAACTTTATTTCTGCACTTTACGCAATAGAACTCCATTATCTCACAACCTCGAGCTGGTCGCACAAACAGATCTTGCCGCATCTGTTGCAGTACTTCGCATCATTTATGTCGAAGAAACTTTCCTTTTGAACGATTTCGAAAGTATCTATGAATCGATGTCCCATTAATTTGCAGACCACACTCATCTCAATCACTGTAAATATGTGTTACACACTAACGTATATAAAGATTGTGTTTTTGTAGCACATAGCAACACTTATAAAAAGTTTTAACAAATCTATATATTGGTTTTCAAAAGATGGCCTTTGAATCTATAGACAAAGGGCGTTCAAAATATGAGAAACAGATGAATCGGAATAATCATGTGTTAGATGAAAGTCAGATTATTAACAAATATATTCTAAAATTTGAATCTACAATTAGCTCTGGCGAATTCTATCGAGATGCTGATGGAAATTGGAAACTAAAGCCTGTTAAAAGTGGACGAAAGGGATCTAGAAGAAAGAGAACAATCTATTTAGCTGCTATGAAGAATCCACAATGATTTGAACTCTGTGGCCCACGAAAGACAAATCAAGTTTTTAAATCAGTGAATTTTAAATTGAATAGTCTTCTTATTGCTCAAATAGGCGGAGAAATTGCGTACATCGGTAGCGTTATCTTTTATAGGAATACTAATCATGATTCAAATATCGCCCATAGTAATGGCAAGCCCTAAATTTTTCGTGACCGTTTCAACTGATAAGAGCAACTATAGCCCTGGAGAAACTGTTGTAATAAACGGCGCTCTTTCGGATTCTCAAGGAAGCCCTGTGGTAGCTGGCAGTATCTCAATACAGGTGGTTTCTCCGTTGGGTGAATCGATTCATGTCGATTTAGTATATACTGATTCTGAAGGCCAATATAGTGATGAATTCCCCTTGGTTCAGGATTCGCCCGACGGTAGCTATACTATATATGTGACCGCTAGTAAATCCGGCTATGAGGACGCAATAACTAGCATTACATTCTATGTCGGCGAATCTACTTCAGAATCTGACTTTGTTATTACTGTTTCTCCGCCCTCGCAGACCTTTTCTCCAGGTATTACTATTGTGTTTGAACTTACGATCTCATCAATCGGCGGATTCAGTCATACAGTTATTTTGGATATCGATGGCCTACCGACCGGATCAACAGCTACTTTTGACCCGCCTTTTATTGTTCCTCCTTCATCTTCGATATTGCAAATACAGACATCTTCAGATACTCCTGAAGGGACTTATACTTTGACCATAATAGGAACTGGAGGAGGAAAAACTCATTCAATAAGTTCTAAGATATCATCGGCCAAAAGTGGCTGCTTGATAGCAACAGCGACTTATGGGTCCGAACTTTCGCCAGAGGTAAGCTTCCTCAGAGGTTTTAGGGACAACATCGTCACTTCGACATATGCTGGAAGCATGTTTATGAGGTCTTTCAATGCTTTTTATTACTCATTCAGCCCAGTTATTGCAAATTTGATCTCAGAAAACCCATTCTTCAAGAATATTGTAAAACATTCTTTATATCCACTTATTGCATCATTACGTATCGCTGTTGAAGTATATGGATTACTGGGCTTTAACTGCGAGGTTGGAGTAATAACAGCTGGCTTGGTTGCAAGCTTTATGATTGGAGTCTCATATATTCTGCCAGTCCTATTTTGTTTAATTGGGATTTTAATCAAATTCTCAGCCTTGAAAATAACATTGAAAAATAGAACTCGATTCTTTTTGAAACCTATTTACCTCATTTGGGCATCATCATTCTTTTTTATAGCCTTCGGCGAATTCTTAGTAAATCCCTATTTAATGTCATTCGCATCTTCTATTATGGTACTTTCTACCATTCTAATGCCAACGGCAATAACACTTTGGATTCTATCGCGAAAAGCGTAGATTAGACAAAGTCTAGGCAGGATTAGCAAGTTACACACAAAAAGATATTAGCTTCTCTTCTGCCTAATGACTTTCATTAAATCAGCTTTAATATGTCTGTAGGCATCAAGCAGAGAATGGAGAATTCTTTGAAGAGTATTATTCCGAATAGTTTAACAATAAAATAAATCCTTTTATTCTCTGTTTTAGTTGTCTTGGGATTCACGAACTCGAAAATGGCTGTGAAGAAAAATTTGGGAAGTAGAGGTCTTCGGATAGCGTCGATTATTCTAATTTTGTTAATTGTTATATCGATGATTCTCGTGGCTAGCACAACAGCCAGAGAGATGGTGGTTACAACTTCAGTCAGCCTAGAGCACCAAGAGGAGGAGGAGATCGTATCGCTCACTATCAGTGGCAGGGCAACAGGTCCTTTGAATCAAAGCATATCGAATGTTGCAATTTCAATTCAAGTCGAGGATCCATATGGAGGCACCGTTCACATTGCTTTAGTTTATTCAAAAATTGATGGAAGTTTTATTGCACCATTCTTATTGAAAGGAGACTTTTTACCAGGAAATTACTCTATTTATTTAACTGCAAGTAAAATTGGATATTCAGATGTCAATGTTGCGATCCCCTTTTCGATCGTTATTTACGACTTCTCGATATCAGCAAATCCAGACACACAAGAAGTATTACAAGGGGACACTGCAATTTATGAGATTATTTTGATTAGAACTAGCGATCAAAACTTCTCAATTTCTCTAACACTGGCTGGTCTGCCTGGAAACACATCATACTTGTTTAGTGATGGTCCAGATACTTTAGAAGCAAAGTCCACGTTATATTTAAACACCTCCAAAGATACGCCAAAAGGAACCTACAATTTAACTCTCATAAGCCAAGGAGGTGGGAGAATACATTCCCTACCAATTATTCTAAGTGTAATCGAGGAAATAGAGGAGAATGGTGAGGAAACCCCTCCAATAGAAATTGAGCCTAGAGATTATAGAGCTTTATTGTTGTTTATTATTTTAATTCCAATTATTGCGATATTTTTGCTCCTCATCTATCTCTTGAAGATTGGTAAAATTACATTCAGAAGAATAAGGAAAGCCGAACCTAAAAAGGATAAGGAATACTTGGCCACTGCTCGAGCATTGGCTAAACTTGAGGAACTTAGAGCTCGTGATAAGGTGGACGAAAAAACCTACAATAAGCTCAAAAAGGAATACGAAGAAAAACTTAGAGATTAGGCTCTCGCTCGCTAAATTTTGTTAAAATAACCTTCCAACTTTTCCATCGCTTTCTCTATAGATTGTGAAAAAGGATGATCGAATTGTTGTAGCGCGTATACGATCTTTCCTCCATCCGCCTGAACATCGCAGTAACATGGAATTATTCCCAATATTGGGAGATTAAAGACCTCTTTCAGTTTTTCTTCCATCTTTTTCTCCCCCTCTCCAACTGGGACATGCATTGCAGGGATTTTATTAAGCAAAATCCCTGCTTTTCTTCCAAGGACGTCATAAATTCCATGAATGAGCTCTTTTGTGCCTTCAAAATCAAATTCATCCATTTTGGTTACTAATAAAACGAAATCTGAGGATGCTAAAGCATTAATTGAGGAATAATATATACCTGGACTTGTATCGAATATTATATAGTCCATCTTATGCTTTTCATATAGGTCGCCCTTGGCAGAGAGCGTAAGATGTAGCGCTCTCATTTCCCATTTCCTATCTTTCGTCATCATGTCGCGCATTACTTCAGTCGAAGGATCTGCAAAGCCTATGAATAGCTTCCCTTTTGTTTTATGCTCGCTGCTATGTTCGACTATAACATCGCCAATATCGCATTTTTCTTCAAGAAAATCGTTTAATGTATAATTTGCTTTTTCCTTGAATAATATGTGCATACTTGGCGCTCTAAAATCGTAATCAAGGATGCACACATTTGATCCTTTCTTAGCATAAGTCACAGCTAGATTTGCTGCGATAGAACTTTTTCCAGTACCTCCTTTGTATGAATGTATGGCTATAGCTTTTCCCATCATTTATCTACTCCTCTTCTATGTAGAAGTATACGTCATGACCCTTTCTCTTCTTCTTTAGATATCCCTGAGATACTAGTTGGTTCAAATAATCGCTTTCAGCAGCTCTTACTCGTCCTGTCTTTTCCGAAACTTGAGACGCTGTAGCCTCTTTAAGCTCAGAAATTACCATCGCCGATTTCCTTAGATGATCCGGCAGAGATAACAGTGTAGCGACATCTAGAGGCATCCCTTCTAAAGATATTGCCTTCTCTTTCTTTGGGATACTTTCTAGAATCGATTCATTAAATTTGATAAGTCTATCGATTTTTATACATAGGGATTCCAAGTTATCGTTTATTTTCTTGAGCAAGTCTATGATTTTAGGATCTTTTTCCATGTATACTTCCAACAGAAAACGGTCTTTTGAATCTAAATCTAATTTATTAGATTTCCGATTGTATTTGAATGTTTCTCTGTGCAACTCAAAAACTTAATAGCGCTTGATGACAAGAATACTTATAAAGTAGATGTGTGCAACATAAAAACTCTTATATAGTATTTTTAATTTATATTTGATAGATGAGGAAAGATTTAGATATGAAATCAAGAATTGCGTTTGCGTCATCAATTATCTTAGTACTCTGTATAAGTATGATTAGCTCTGCTGATATACCTTTGGCCGTTTTTGCAAAGAATAAAAACTACGAAGACCTTTCGATAGTAAAATCATTTTATGAGGACTTTGAAAACGGAATAGCAAATTGGCAGCCTGGCGATGAAGGTAAGTGGAGAACTATTAATTTTCAAACAGTATCGGCAAATCCTTATGTTTATGAAGGAAAATATTCGTTGCAGTTCTCTGCAAGTGCAAACAGACCAAGACAATCTGTACTTTGTACATATGTCTATGACTTTATTGGAGAAGAGTTTGTTATCCCTCTTGAAGAAAATACAAAATTCGTTTTCGCTTGGTATATTCCTTCATTACGATTCAGCCACATAGGTACTTTCTTACTGTTTAGTGATGGAAGAATTGGATATTATGCCTCACATTTCTATGGCTTTAATGTCAACAAATCCTATTCTTATACGTATTTGTTTAATGAACCTAGAAAAACATGGATTATTCATGAAAGAAATGTTTTTGAAGATTATGAGGCTGTATGGGGCCCTACTCAGGACATTAAGATTACTGGACTTGGAATAATTTTGGCAGACGTATATGGAGTGGGATCGGATCAAACAGCATATTACGATTCTATATACATTGGAACTGAACTAGAAATGCCAGGTGGACTCACTCTGTCCGTTAGCCCGAACTTACAAGCAATGTATAGAGGTGGAACTGTAAACTATGACATCATGGTCTCGTCTATCGGGAGTTATGATGAAGAAGCATCGCTAGAAGTATCTGGGCTGCCAGAAGGCGTAGATGGGATTTTTGAGCCTGTCTCTAGCGTTCCTCCATTTCGATCAAAATTATCGATTACAAGTAGCTTAGAAACTCCAGCTGATGAGTATGCTATAACTATTACTGCTACAACTGAGGAAAGCGCAAAATCTGTTAACGTAATCTTGAAGATCTATAGCAGCGAACGAAA
Organism: uncultured Candidatus Bathyarchaeia archaeon; assembly: GCA_964346435.1. GTDB lineage: Archaea > Thermoproteota > Bathyarchaeia > 40CM-2-53-6 > RBG-13-38-9 > JAOZGV01. Next base: position 23,995 of record CAYFUV010000043.1, read on the forward strand.
ATTCACAATTACCGCATATCCCAACACTCAAGTAATAATCCCTGGAGACGCTACAGAATATAATATTGATCTAAAAACTTTTGATCTCAAAGACGACTCAATAATTTTTTCAATTGAAGGTTTGCCAGATGATTCTACCGCAGAGTTTAGTTCAAATCCTGTAACTATTAGACAGGAAAAAGAGATTACGTTGTCGCTCATCATCAAGACGGAATATTCTTCCCCTGCTGGTACTTATACATTGACTATAAAAGGCAAAAGTTCAGCTGATGAAACTCAAATCTATTGGGCAAGCGTGACTTTAGTTATTTCAGGTTCTTCATTGAAAACTCAGATTTCAACAGATAAACCCTCATATATGCCAGGTGAGGATGTAAATATTAATGGAAGGATTAGCAATTCTCTAAGAATCGCTCTATTTAATATTTCAGTCTCGATTCAAGTTACAGATCAATCGGGTAATGATATTCATATAAGTCTAACATACACTGATGAAACCGGTAGCTTTTCCGACAGTTTTAGACTTTCAGATGATATTGAATCAGGAACGTATATAATCTTTGTAACTGCGAGCAAAATGGGTTATAGGAACTCCTACGATCAATATTCCTTTGCGGTTGGAGAGAGCGCCTCTCCAAGTATTACGATTACTAAAGTCTATTCAACTGATGCAAGCGATGTGAGTAAAATTGAATTTGCTTCTGGAGAAACGGTCAAAGTAATCCTATCAATAACTAATGGAGGCGCTGAGTTAAGTAATGGAATCATTTGGGTTGAAGTAGTTGATCCAAATGGAGTTCCATTACAAGTAATATCGATCCAAATGGGGATCCAAAATACTGTTAAAGGCGACGGAGGTCCGATAAATATTTCCGTCAATTTCAGACTATCAAACGAAGCCTCTTCTGGATATTATATGATGGATGGATACGTTTCTGATAAAGTGATATCTGAAGGAGGAAAATTCTTAGCACACTTTCAGGGGACATTTCAGGTTATTTAATCTCTTGATAGTAATTTTGTTAGAATTTTGTACAATGGTGAATTGAACTTGCCGGCGATAGGAACAGAAAATAAATCGCTGACGTTTAATGAGGATATGATTGAGGAAGGACAAACAAGACTTTGTTTAATTCCCGGTTGCAGCTATTTAATAAGAGACGAAGTGGAGAAGAGTTACGAGGTTTTTTTGGATCTAGTGAATAGTGGACTAAAAGGTCTATGTATAACTAGAAAGTATCCACCCAGAGTCAGGCAGCAGTACAAGTTAAGAAAAACCCCAATCCTCTGGTTAACCGAGGAGAAAGCGGATAATGAAATGACAGTCTACTCTCTGCTTGACATATCAATCATGATAAGCCAATTCTTGGAAAATAATGAAAATGGTGCGGTGTTATTTGACGGCTTTGAATTTTTAGTAGTCAATCATGGATTTGAGTCCTTCATTAAATTTTTACAATCAATTAGAGGTAGATTCGAACAAAAAAGGGGAATTCTAATTGCACCCCTTTTAGAAGAAGCGCTAAGCATTAAGAATGCAAAGCTCATAGAACGAGAAATGAAGCCTCTAGGAATTTAACAATACCTAATATAAGATTTTAACTGCGAAATGTTTATACATCTTAAATAATAACTTATTGCACACTTACGTAAATTGCTGCATTTAAACCAGCTATGCATCCTTCACCAACAGCTTTGGCTACTTGAAATGGCGGGCCACAAACATCCCCTGCGGCATAAATCCCAGACTTATTTGTTTCCTGCATTTTATTTGTTTTGATATATCCATTTTCCTCAAGTTCTATTCCTAAATTCGCAAGAAGTTCAACAGCGCCTTTTGATCCCAACTCTATGAATATGCCGTCTAGACTGAGTAGTTCTCCACTTTCAAGTATTATCCCTTCTGTCCTTTCTTTACCCTTAATCTCCTTAACTTCTACATTCCTAAGAACTTTGATATTTGAAGCTTTTATTTACTCAGCCAAGCGCTCTTCGACTTTTAATTCTCTACAGATCAAATAAACATGATTTCCATGGTACATCAAAAGTAATGCAGAATGTACGGCCGCGCTCCCATCTCCGATAACCGCTACATTCTTACCCTTAAAGAAGTTTGCATCGCATTCAGTACAGTAACTTACACCTTTTCCTATTAATTCGCTTTCTCCCTTAATGCCTAACTTATTTCTTCTGATTCCAGTAGCAATAACCAAAGCTTCTCCTATGAACTCCCTGTCACTCTCTATTGTCACATAAAATTTTTCGTCTTTCTTTTCGATTTTAATTACATCCTCCTCAATAACTATGGCACCAAGCCTTTTTGCCTGTTCAATTCCTTCATTTAAGAATTCCATTCCATTTCGCTTTCTATCCATACAACAAAAATTCTCAAAATGAGTTTTAGCCAACAAACTCATTTTTGCTTTGCCCATGATCGCTACCTTAGTCTTACGTCTGGCTGCATGGATGGCCGCTTGTAAACCTGCAGGTCCGGAACCTATAACTAAAATATCAAATTCCAACAAACATATCAGACTCCTACTGAAATAATCTATATCTTGAAAAACAAAAATCAACCATTATTTGTCTTTAACTTATTGGCATGCCGATATTTAGAGCGCGCACATAAATTCTTGAAATTTTTTCAAAGCTTGTGAAAACGGCCGTTTTATTTAAAAGGATGCATGCGTTATTAGAATCCTCAAATTCACAGATAGAACGAAGTGGAAATAAATGAAAGAGTCGCTAAAGCAAATTGTAGTGCTCGGCGCTGGCGTCGCTGGGATTAGATTCATTCTAGATTTTGAACCCAAGATCAAAAATTTGGAGGGTGTAAATATATCGCTTATTGATCAATTCGATTATCACCAATACATCCATAAGCTTCATGAAGTAGCTGGTGGAAGGACACAACCAAAAGACATCTCTGTCCCAATAAAATGGCTTTTGAGGAATAAGAATATCAAATTCATTCGGGCTAAAGTCGAATCGATCGATATTAAGAAGAAAAAGATCGGAACCGATAAAGGGGACATTCAATACGACATTCTTGTACTTGCTTTGGGTAGTCAGACATGCTATTACGGCATAAAAGGACTAGAAAAAAACTCGCTGGGCCTTAAGTCAATAGAGGAAGCTTATCGGATCAGAAAACAAGTTGAAGAGATTTTCGCATCCGCTAAAGATAGGAAAAAACCACTCATATTCATTATTGGTGGCGGAGGTTACACAGGCGTGGAGCTCGCGGGAGAATTTGCTGAATGGTTCCCCCGATTAGCTGAGAAACACGGAATCGGGTCTCAGGATTTCAGAATCATCATTGTTGAAGCTATGGACTCGATCCTTCCCGATTGGGATTCAAGAGTGATCGAGTATTCGATGAAAATTCTACAAAGAAAAGGAGTCGAACTGTTACTGGATCAACCGATAGTCGAAGCTAATCAAAAGGATGTAATCCTAAAGAACGGAGAAAGGATAGTAGCTGATCTATTTGTTTGGACGGGAGGTATCGAAGGAGGTCTGGCATGTCCTGGATTGAATTATGGTAAGTCTAAGCGTGTTTTAATTAGCGATATCTGCGAGGCTATAAATGCACCCAACGTCTATGTAATTGGTGATCTTTCTTACATACGCGATATTTCAACTAATGAACCACTTGCTCCAAATGCCCATTTAGCCATGGAACAAGCATCATTTCTCGCCAAGAACCTTTATGCTCGTTTTGTTGGTAAATCCAATAGAGAGTTCATACCTAAACATGTCGGTGAGGTCGTCTCTATTGGACGTGAGGACGCTGTAGGATGGCTCTTTGGAATAAGGTTAAAAGATTGGATAGCTAGAATCGCTAAGAAATTGATCCATCTTGGATACGTTTACTCTATCGGTGGATTTAGGTTGCTGATGAAGGGGAAGAGTTTAGGAGAGCAAACTGAGTGGGGGGCAATGTAAGTAAGAATTGAATGGCAAGTACTATAGATAATAAATGGTAGCGGGGGGTGGATTTTCGGAAAATACTTTCGAACCACCGTTTGAGCTTCGGTTAGTACCGGAGTATCTCAGGGTGTCCCAGGGTAAATATATGAGCCCTGCGGGTTAAACCTGGCTACCCCACCCCGCTACTTAGTTGCCATAACTTGTTACAGTTAGATAAATTTTTTGCAAACTCTTAGAATTTATAACATTCTTTGATTGCCTAGTCAGTGCTGGTGAGGTTTTTAAGAACACTTAATATATATTTAATTGACCTTAAAGGTCAATTAAATATATTTTGCGGCCACGAAAAATCGTTAATCGATCTAGCTAAATATAGCATATGCCTGAAAGATAGAATTATTAAAAAAGAAGACTCCTTGAGAATATATTCTTTGTCTTGGGCTCGAATATGCTTGTTCTTCAAATAGGTATAGATGATACAGACTCGAAGGAAGGCATGTGTACTACTTATATCGGTGCAGTATTGGTAGATGAATTAACTAGATTAGGAGCTAGAATTGTAGACTATCCTAGACTTATAAGACTTAATCCTAATTGGCCCTTGAAGACTAGAGGTAACTGTTCTATCGCCATAGCGATTGAAATAACAGATGATAAGATTTCTTTTGCTAAAAACAAAGTAATAGAAACTGTTAGTAAGTTCGCTGAGATTAGATGTGAAACGACAAATCCAGGAGTGGTTTTTTTCAAAAATCTGAATCCGCCAGCGATTTTAAGGAGATTCTCCCAAAAAGTCATCAAAGATACGGTTACAATAGAGGAAGCTGAAGAATTAGCACATCGCATAGGTGCAGATGTTCACAAATTTAAGATTGGGCGAGGGATAATTGGGGCGCTTGCAGCGATAGGAGAAACCCTTGAAGGAGATAGAACATTTGAGTTGGCTGCATATAGAATCCCAGAAAAGCGAGGAACGAAAAGAGATGTAGATATAAAATCTGTATTAAGAATGGAAGAACTGACTTATCCTAATACTTTTGATAATATAGACCACACAACAAAAGAAATTAGAATCACTCCTCACACTCCTTGTCCAATATTGTACGGGGTTCGTGCAGAAAATCCAGTAGTGGCTATGGATGCCCATAAGATACTAGAATCATATGAGCCTAAAGAAAGATGGATAATCTATAAAACAAATCAAGCAACTGATTCTCATTATTTAGAGGTTCCAATAAAGGAAGTAAAACCATATAATTCAGCCATAATAAATGGAATTGTTTCATCCGCACCAAAAATAATCCCAGGTGGTCACGTGATTTTCAAATTAAAAGATGATGGTAGTGAAATTTATTGTGCAGCATATGAGCCTACTAGAGAATTCAGAAAAGTAGCTGAAAGATTTATCGTTGGAGACATCATTAAAGTCTATGGTGGAGTAAAAGAAAAGGCAGATTTATCACTCACTCTTAATCTTGAGAAATTGGATATTCTTAAATTGGCTCCATTGATCGAAAAAAGAAATCCAATTTGTGAGAAATGTGGAAAAAGAGCAAAATCAGCTGGCAAAAACAAAGGGTATGTATGCAAGAAATGTAAAGTAAAATTCTCAGAAGATTCTGCTATATATGAAGAGAGAAATAGGAATATTGTAGTTGGAATTTATGAAGTACCTCCACGTGCAAGGAGGCACTTAACAAAACCATTGATAAGATTATTTAATAAAAAACAACAATCTGATTTTTTCGATTTCGAATC
>CAYFUV010000044.1:0-3562 GCA_964346435.1 uncultured Candidatus Bathyarchaeia archaeon
GCTGATTAGACTTTAATTAGTCTCAATTAGGCGATTTAGATGTCTGGAGAAACAATTGAGAAAATTATTCCGATAGTCAACATGGATTGCGCATCATGTGCAAAGACTATTGAGAAAGAATTATTGAAAGTCCCAGGCATTAAAGAAATTAAAATAAACATTATATTAAAAAGAGCGAAAATAACATACAATCCTGATCTCGTAGACATACCTCAGATCGAGACGAAGATCGAAACCATAGGATACAGAATTGGATATAAAAAATATAAAGGATTGTTAGAGAGGATTGTTGAAGTTCTCAAAAAAGCTGAGCCTGAGGGGCTAAGAAGTATCGCTGATAATGAATTCGAAGAATATGTCCTAAAAACGAAAAATCCTGTCATAGTAGAATTCTCTTCTGCTTCATGCCCCAGCTGTAGAGTCGTTGGGAAAGTTCTTAAAAAAATAGAGAAGAAATATAGAGGTAAAGCCTACTTTTATCAAGTTGATATCAACAAGACAAGCCGATGGAAGGAACTTAATATTATGAGTGCCCCTACACTCGCATATTTCAAAGCAGGAAAAGAAAAAGCTCGCGATTCTGGAATGCCTAGCCAAGACGAAATTATTAAGCGAATTGAAAGCTTGCTAAACTAGTATTCGATTAGAAGATTGCACTATGATTAATGGAGAATATTTTGATGCCCGACAATAAAACCATAAACATTGACAAAAATAATATTTCTCAAAATTAGCAACAAGGATATAGGAAAATAGGTATTTTCCAATTATCCTCTATTTTTAATTTATTATCAGGGATCCTTTTCTCTGCGTGCACAATTATATTACAAAGGAAAGCTTGTAGATACTAAATAATATTAAAAGAGCCCCAATTAATCTCGCAAGATATGTTCTATTGCTACGTTTTTCTAGTACGATTCCCGATCCCGTTTTAGAGATGATAAAGCCGATTATCACTGCGAAGAGTCCAGATGAAGGCATTAGCCCGCTGGTGATTTGAACTGAGACTCCTAAGGCGAAAAAGGTAAAAAGATACATAAAATAAAGGATCGATACCGCAATTATCATTGGAATAAAGACAGATTTCCACGTCCCGCTTAGACTTTTTCGCTCTTCCTTATGAAATATGAATGGCATCAAAAGGAGTAATACGCCAAACCAAGCAAATTCACGCCAAATAAGGAAATTAAAATTTGAAACAAATTTCAAGGCAGGCTTGACGGCCACATTTCCAGATGCGTATAAGAAGGATACCGTTAGAAAGATCCAAAGCGCTTTATTCTTTGCAGAAAGAAGCTGTTTTAATTTTATGTTTTCATCCCATGTTGATAAAATGCCTCCAAACACAGCGATCAGAATCCATAAAATCACTATTAGGCCATAGAATTCCTTAAGGAAAACGTAGCTCAGAGGTATTATGAAAATCGACTGTGTGGTAACTATAGGGGCTGCAGAAGAAGCATCATATTTCGTTAGTCCATAATACATCAGCAAATATGCCAATATCGAGGTCCCACCAGATAATATAGCAAATGGAATAGTTTCTAAAGGCGGTAAGTAGACCTCATATGGCCTAATAATATATGAGAAAATGGGAAAAAGAATAATTATCAATATGCCTTGTAAATATGCGAAGGAAACGTAATTACCCATCTTATTAGAAATGATATGTTTAGCAAAAAAAGTAAAGATGGCCCAGAATAAAGCTGCAATTAGGGCATAAACCACAAATAATTCCAAATATACTTTCACTTATCCATTGTCGATTAGAATTCGCACTCGATAACCATTAAGAAATATACGTATCTTTTATAAAGATTGAAAAAAAAGAGTGCTGAAAAATCGATTAGAATTAAACGCCCTAGCGCATGCTCTTTAATAATTTAAAAAATTATCTTTAGCACGTGCTGCAACTATATTAGTAAGTGCTTGACAATTAAGTGACCGAGTCATTTTTTAACAGAGCAAGATACAATAATGATTGTGTATTCTTTATGAAAGACAGATTCGAGATTAAGATACTTTCGGATTCCGCTAATTTCAAGTTATCAGATATAGACGGAAAGGAGTATGATATCGATATCTGGCCAAAAAGATCCGCAGAATACTTTGCAAACTTATTCTATGATGGCGCCATTAAAAGGAAGGATACAGAAGCCAACGTTATTGGTTTGATTAGGAGAGATCTAGGCGAGGCTTTATGCAAAGTCGCTTTATTCGAGAATTATGGCCTATTCAATTGTTCAACTCCAAATACAGGCGAGTCTAGGAATCTTGAAATCTTTCCAAGGGCATTTGCCGAATGGTTAGCAAAGTGTCTTGAATCAAGGCCCAAAACTAAGGTAGAGTACGAGATCTTCGATGATACAGCAGCTAGTTAGCACGTGCGCTTGACCTTCTCACACAGATTTATATAATGGACTGGCATAGCATATGGTTTAAGAACACAAAACAGAGGTGAATTCATTGAGCTACGGATTTAAACCCGCTCCAGTCGAGGTGGATAAAGAGTACGAGGTAGAAATCACCGATATGAGCCGTAGAGGAGATTCCGGTGTTGCAAAAATTGAAGGTTTCGTAATCTTTGTTCCTAACACCAAACCAGGAGATCGTGTTAAAATAAAAATAACTAACGTTGGTAGAAGATTCGCAACAGCAGAATTGGTAAAGGAATGAATTTCTAATTCATTATGCTACTAATCACTACGCTTGTGATAAAAATATAAAAGAAAAAGCTAACGTTAGCATTGTAAGCCTTCAAGTATGAAGATGAGTATATCTTTTGAGGTTTTAAGACTTGTCTAAGGGCGAAGTATTTACGAGTATCGAAAATGTGGTAGCATCAGCTACTTTGAACCAAAATATTGATTTGCACGCAATAGTTAGAATATTTCCGCATGTGGAATATAGACCAGAACAATTTCCTGGATTGGTCTATCGTCTTAAAAAACCGAAGACAGCGACTTTAATATTTAGTTCGGGCAAAATGGTTTGCACAGGAGCTAAGACTGAACGCCAAGCCAAAATGGCAATCAAGAAAGTTATCGATGAATTAAAAAGAAACGGGATAACGATAATTAGGAAGCCAGAGATACGTATCGAAAATATTGTTGCATCAGGAGGACTAGGAGGCTATATCGACTTAGAAAAAAGCACTTATTCCCTTAAAAGAACGATGTATGAGCCAGAGCAATTTCCTGGATTAATCTATAGAATGGACGAACCTAAAGTTGTTATGCTCTTATTCTCAAGCGGCAAACTTGTATGCACAGGTGCTAAGAAGGAAAATGATGTTGAATTCGCGGTAGAAAAACTGAAAGAAACCCTTGAATCACAGAACCTTATATACTATTAACCCAGACAGAAAGCGCGCGACACAATTTCAAATAACGAAATACTGCAAGTGCGCTATCTAAGCGATTTATCCAACTCTCATGCTCGCGATGCGATATTATCGAAAACGTTATAGATAGATAAAATAGGATAATTTTAATGATTGAATTGTCATACAGATGGATTGAAGAGCGCTGTTGGCGATGTGGATACATACTAACTGGAACTG
>CAYFUV010000045.1:0-3534 GCA_964346435.1 uncultured Candidatus Bathyarchaeia archaeon
ATCTACTTCCTTTCTATTTTTGCGTACTATTCTTTAGGCGATGCTTTAACGATTAGAGTTCTGACTTTTATAGCGCCATTCTTACTTGCAAACTTTACATTAGGCTACGGTCTAGTGAAAGTAGGAAAAGCTAGATTATTGCCCTACGTGCCTCTTAGCTTATTATTCGATAGTGCGTTGCAGCTAGCTATCTTCTTAGAAACGAAAATTAGATTCAGAAAAGAGCATAAATGGGTCAAGTTAGTAAAGGGAAAATATTATCATGCAGGAACAGAGATAAGAACTGATTAAGGACATCTAATTTTGAGAGTTGGGGTCGCTTTGCAAACAAATCGCCAAATTGATGAATAAAATGCCAGAAGAAAAAATTTGGGAATTATTAGAAGAATTTGTAGATAAATTCTATCATGGTAAATATTCAGAGTTCTCGATATTATCAAAAAAAGCACTGGATGAATTAGATGGTCTTAAGGCTATACATCCCAAGGATCATAAAAAATACGATGCTCTCAAAAAATTTGTAAAAATTCTTAGAAATGCACGAGAAAAATGCAAAGCGCGCTCTAGTGAAATGGCCTAGAGGATGGCAACGTATTACTCCGTCTCTTCATTCTTCTTATCAACAGAGCCGAGGAAAGCAGCGCGATCGTGAATACGATTGCTATCATATAATCTGAAAATTCTGGAATCGGTTCATCTAGGTAAAAGTTCATGGTTGCAGTGCCTGTATGAACTGAAACAATAGTGGAATTAAACCAGAAATAATTGGGATCTGAATGATAAGGTGCCCAAATAGTAACATTATACTCTCCAGGTGGGACAAGAAGAGTGTAGGTTCCATTTCCATCTGTAGAAGTACTTTCGGTGAATGAACCATCTGTCGAAGTTGCTGTAACTTCTGTCCATGCAGAAATCCTATAATCGCCCATCCAATTCTTTTGATATACCTTTCCTTGTATCACTCCATACCCCTGTGCTGTGACCGTTTCAGGAGGCGCGTTAGGATCGTTAGTAATAATCTGGGCAAGCATTAATGGAAGGACTATGATCATGAGGGCCGATATGATCGTTAATCTTTTCTTCAAACCAAAAGTTCAACTCCTATTCATGAAACCTTGGGGTAAAAATAGATATAAATATTTATAACATCAAAACAATCAAAAATTTCTTGCCCGAAAGTATGGAATCTTCAAAAGGATTTAAATTTATTTCCTCTTTAATGTGAATAAATCTTCTTCTTTCATTGCTGCTATCCTGCAACCCAGTTCCATAATTTCTTCATGTCTAAGTTTTTTGCCCGATAATTTGCTCTTTAGTTCTTCAAAAAATTTTTGGTTAACTATTAATTCCATCACTCCATCCTTGTTCTTGAATTCCATCGCTAGAAGATCCGAATCCTCGATTGATAATCGTTTATTTCCTATCGTACAACTAGTAGTTACCTGTAATCCATCAATAATGCAGGAAATTGGGGTGACATTTTCTAGCATTATCCTCACGAATAGATCTCGATCTCCTTTCCTTCCGTTCAACTCTCTTAGACCAATGACGCTCGCTCTAATGCCGATGACCAAAAACGGGCCTAGGTGACCGTGGAATTCCTCGCTCTTCTTCAACATCTCTTTTAATGGCGTCTCAATCTTTTCTAGGCATTCCATTCTATTTCAACTTATTTTGGAGAAATTACGAGTTAACACTATTGATTATGGGGTGAACATTCCTAATTACAAGAGCTTTTACGAAGATCATACCGAGAATTCCGCCGATTAATCCTCCCACTCCGTGAAGTCCGGCGAATGCAAGGATTCCAGTCAATGCTCTAATCGACATGAAAATACTGCCGATTATAAGGCCCGCTATGTAAGCGCAAAAAAATGAGATTGTAATCGCGAAAATTGGGCCTTTGAAATTACTTTTAAAAATGTTATCGTAACCGGTCGCTTTCGTAAGTCCATCAAATACTACGCTAGCTACAATAAAAGCAGGCATATGGATCGATATCGGTCTAATTATCAATGTCAAGATGGCCGCTATGATGCCGGTTAAAGATGCTGCGCCCAGCTTTCTTGTTGCCCAAGTTACGAGGATCAGGGATGAAAAAGCTAAAAAGTCGCATAGAATTGGCAAATGAGTTAATTGCCAGAAGATTGGCGATATTAGCGCGTTTATTATCGCCCAAAGTGCAGCGCCGATCGATATTACTGTAATATCTTTGCTAGTAAAGTAAGCCATTTGTAGCACTTTTTTAGAAAAAAGTGTTACTGATATAAAAGAATTTTGACGATTTTTTTCATTGGAATGTGTTACGAATCTGAAATCTTGCCGATCATAATGTTCTGATTCTAGAACGCTTTGTTCCAACCTCTAGTACTATATATTACTTGTTCGTATCTAGCTTTTAGATAAAAAATGAACCGAAATAAGAAAATTGGAATAACGATCGGCATAATCGCAATATTGGTAGTGGCATATTTCGTTGGCATGTATCCGTATCGAAGTATCTTTGGTCCTTACCCAGCGATCGAGGGCGTTGCACCTGGCATTGCGCCTTCCGGTGAACCAGTTGGAAAAGAAATTATCGCTCAACGTGCAGATGAAGTGTCTTTTGAAGAAGAAAGGATGATCATCTACAATGCTTACATATCTCTTGAGACAAAGGATATCGATGGAGGTTTAGCGAAGATTAGAATCCTAACGGAAGATTACGGTGGCTACGTAGCTGGGACTCATCGTTCCACGTACGGTCAACAAGAGAGGGCCGATATCTCTATAAGGATTCCTCAAGATAATTTCCGTACTGCAGTAAACGAGATAGAATCATATGGTAGGCTATTGGACGAGAGAACAACTAGCGAAGACATAACTGAGCGATACATAGATTTGAAGGCTAGGCTTAGCAATCTAGAAAAGCAAGAGAAGAGACTTCTCGAACTCTTGGACATAGCGAAGACAGTAGAGGAAATTATTGAAGTTGAGAAAGAACTTTCTCGCGTAAGAGGTGAAATTGAGAGACTCCAAGGCCAAATAAATTACCTTGAACGACACGTAGAGATGTCATTGATATCCGTAAGCCTGATAGAACCGTTGCCGCCATTTACGCCGCCAGGAATGGATTGGGGAGAGACTTTTGAATTAGCCTTGATGGGTCTTTTCGGAGTTGTTCGCGGTTTAATAATTCTGATAGTATCGCTGCTGCCGTTTATCATAGTCGGTGCGATAATATACTATGTATATAAAATAAGAGAGAAGAAGAAAAAGAAGAGATGATCGAGGCTTTCTGAAGATTCCTTACTTTTTCTGCAATCACCAATTTCATTTTTTTTATGAGTTCTATGTCTATGCCCACCATTGCGGAACATAGTAATATGTTGGCCTAAGCGCCCAATAATAAGATGCTGGGTAATATGCGACTCTAGGATAGTAATATACGTCTCTTGGCCTAGATGCTAGGTAACCAATTGTCCCACCTGCAAGCGCAGCTCCTGCAACTACCCCTCCTATTATAATCCAATCTAAGACCAAAATTTGTTCACA
>CAYFUV010000046.1:0-10118 GCA_964346435.1 uncultured Candidatus Bathyarchaeia archaeon
AAACTCCGCCTATGATCAGACTTAGGAATGAGAATAGGATTACAATGAAAGCACCAGATTTGACTCTTTTTCTATCATACATTAGAAAAGAGCCTACCAAAACTAGAACTCCAAAGACAAATGCTATCGCAGATAATACCTTGGTTGGCAAAGTCATAGACCGACTAAGACTAAGCATATCCGGGGCTATAGCAAGTAACGAACTGAATAGTAGTATTGAAATGCCAGAGATCATGGAAAGGATAATGGCGAAAATGGGTTTTTCTTTCAGACTCATAAGTTCTACTCCTGCATCTGAAAATTAGATCGTCTGAGAAAATTTAAAACATTTATTGTAATCTTTGCTGATCAATTAAAAGCACGCTTTGGGCGTGAAAGAATTGGATCCAAGAATATCGAAACATGCTGAGATTTTGGTAAATTATTCTACCAAAATCAAGAAAGGCGATAACTTACTAATCCAAATTAGTGATGCGGGTATTGATTTGGCAACTGAAATATACAAAAAGGCCGCCCAATTAGGCGCAAATCCATTAATCCTGAATTCCCCAACGGAAGCGATGCGAGGATATTATGAACTTACACCAAAAAAATTTTTAAAGAATTTTCCATCGCACATATACGCTCTAGCTAAAGCCTCCGATGCGATCATCTCCATAATCTCCAGCACCAATACCAGATTTCTTTCTAATGTTGACCCTAGGCTATTGGGGATCAGATCCAAGGCTCTGGCAAGAATTCAAGAAGTGAGAATGAAGAAAAGATGGTGTCTAACTGCATATCCAACAAATGCATATGCTCAAGAGGCTGAGATGTCACTGAAAGAATATGAAGATTTTGTATACTCCGCCATACTTAGAGATTGGAAAAAAGAAAGAGCAAAATTGGAAAAGCTGAAAAAAGTATTTGAATCGGGAATCGAACTACGCTTGGTCGGTGTTGATACCAAATTGAGCATGTCAATAAAGAAAAGAAAGACGGTTGTAAGTGATGGCACTCATAATCTGCCCGGAGGAGAAATATTTACGTCTCCTTTGGAAAATTCTGTCGACGGTGAAATATATTTTGACCTGCCCGCCATATATCAAGGTCGCGAAGTTAGAGATATAACTCTGAAATTCAAAAATGGAGAGGTTGTTGATTTTTCTGCGTCAAAAAACGAAGATCTTCTAAAAGGCATGATAGAGACTGACAAAGGATCAAAAAGAGTCGGCGAACTTGGTATAGGTACAAATCAAGGCATATTGAAATTCACTAAAAATATCTTGTTCGACGAGAAGATATATGGAACCATACATCTTGCAATTGGAAGGTCCTATGAAGAATGTGGCGGAAAGAATAAGAGCGCCATACATTGGGATATGATTAAAACTATGAAGCAGGGCAAGATAATTCTGGATGATATGGTCATTCAAGAAAATGGCAAATTCAGAATTGGGCAGCGCTCATACTAAATATCTTCAATTAACAAGGGACTGTTCAGCTTCACATCGACTAAATAGATCTTCCTTTTATGCCTATATGCCAAGACTGGTTTGGCACCAGCTACTTTAGCCAAATCTAGCAGCTCCTTCTTCTTTTCCTCTCCAAATTCTGACTTTCTAGATTTGCACTCTATAAATAACGACTCTCCATCACGCAGGCAAACCAAGTCTATTGGCATTGAACGTGCAGCTCGAATAACTATGAAACCATTCTTCTTGAAAAGATCTCTGACTCGATATTCTAATCTTCTCCCTTTGGCATAGCTACTCAATTGAAAGCCTCTCTACTCAATAATACTTTAGAGACGCATAATTCATCAAAAAATTAGAGAATTTAAAATTTCTGTACTATTTCGATTCATTTTTAAAATTTTTCACAAAATCGAAGTGCGTGTGATTCTTTATTGAATATTCAAGGCATTCTTGTTGACCGAAGAAGTCTTAAGTACTCTTTTAGAGATCTTGTAGAAAGGTCCAAATATATTTTGAGAGGAAAAGTCAAGCATTGGATAAAGCGACTAGAAACTTTGTAATTTATTGCTTTTCTACCTTCTGCGCATCTTTTGGCTTTATGGCATCTTATACGTTTATCCCATTGCTCGCCAAAAGCATAGGGGCAAGTATGGCCGAAATTGGGGTGATTGGGGCGACGTTCTTCATAGTGACTACGCCGATGATGTATGTTCTTGGCAAGCTTTCCGATTTGAGAGGCCTGAGAAAATGGTTTATTATTTCTGGCTTCATAGGGGCTTCTGCCGTTTACTTCTTCTTGGCGATCTCAAACTCTGTCTTACAATTGGGCATACTGATGATAGTTTTAGGTCTATCTGCATCAGCCTATCAACCGTCTATTCTAGTTTTAGTTAGCGAACCATCTCCAAGGTTTAAAATTGGTGCAAAGATGGGTTTTTTCTTCGCCTCGTTATCTGCTGGATTTGGCGTTGGCGTGATTTCTGGAGGGGTATTAGGCGATATATTTGGACTCAGTTGGGTTTTCTTTCTATGCGGAATTATTCTTATTTTTGGTTTGCTTGCTATAATTCCCATTCTAAAAAAAGCGAGTTTGAAGGAAGGAAAAGGAGGAATCGCTGATTCCCCAAGCAACGTTACACGGGAAATACGTTTATCGCTCGTTACTCCAAGATCATTCAGCGCATTCATCGATTCGCCTATTATTAAAACTGGGGTGCTATTTCTGTGCATCACAATTTTTCTACGCAATTCTGGATTCAGAGGTTTAACAACCTTTTTACCCCTCTATCTGGTAGATTTGGGCGCCTCTAACTCGTTAATGGGAATGATAGTTTCTCTGAATTTTATTTTGCAAGTATTCTTTATGCCCCCGGCAGGATGGCTATCAGATTTTATTGGGAGAAAAATAACGATTTCGATAGGCATATTAAGTTCATGTATCGCCATGCTTCTGTTCTCGGTAATCAATAATCCATATAGCGCAATTCCAATCCAAATCTTGGTTGCCTTCAGTTGGTCATTGATAATTACTTCGACAAACGCTTACGTCGCAGACTTCATCCCAATGAATAAAAGAGGAGGTGGGATGGGTCTGATACGTTCATCTCAGACTTTAGGGGGGGCTGTAGGACCGATGCTTGCTGGACTTTTCATAAATTTCTTTGGATATCGGATAATGCTCCGGTCTTTAATTTTGTTACCGCTTTTAGGATCAATTATTTCCATTACTAAACTAAAAAAATAAAAAGAAAAAATCGGGTATTCATGCGCCCCAGACATTCGTTGTTATTCTTGATACAAGTACAAACCTTAATTTTCCAACCAGTCTAAATTATTAATTATGGGGTTGAGATGATTATGCCAAAAAGTAGAGAATACGTTCACCCATATATTCCAAATTCTGTTCAGGAAACGAGGGATGAGATGCTAAAAGAAATTGGGGTAGAAAATGTTGAGGAACTCTTGACCGTAATACCCAGGAAGCTTAGGTTTAATAGAACTTTAAAATTGCCGAAATCTCTCGCAGCAGAGTCTGAGCTGAGAAAACATGTTGAAAAAATACTATCAAAAAATAGAACATGCGATGACTATTTGAATTTCTTAGGCGCGGGCTGTTGGCAGCACTATGTCCCGGCAGTGGTTGATGAAATAATTCATAGAGCAGAATTTGTAACTGCATACGCTGGTAATACATATTCAGATTTAGGGAAATGGCAGACATTTTTTGAATTTCAGAGCATGATGGGTGAACTCCTCGATATGGATGTAGTCAGCCTCCCCACATTCGATTGGGGAACGGCTGCTGGTTTTGCGATTCGTATGGCCTCAAGAATGACTGGCAGAAATGAGGTATTGGTATCCAAGACCATCGCCCCCGAAAGACTTTCAATATTTAAAAATTTTTGCCGATCGAGAACTTTAGCGGATCAGATCGATATCAAGCCCATAGATTACGATCCCGAGAATGGTCTGCTTGACTTAGAAGATTTAGGGCAGAAGATTTCTCCAGATACTGCGGCAATTTACTTTGAGAACCCCTCTTATATAGGGATCATTGAATCTCAGGGAGAAGAGATCTCAAAAATAGCCCATGACAATCATGCAGAATGCATTGTGGGAATTGATCCCATATCACTAGGGATCTTGGACCCGCCAACAAAATATGGCGTGGATATCATTTGTGGCGAGATTCAACCTCTGGGCATTCATATGAATTTTGGTGGAGGTCTTGGAGGTTTCATTGCTAGTAGAGATGAAGAGAAGTACGTATCGGAATACCCATTGCATTTAGTAAGCATAACTAGTACCGAAGATAAAAGAGGGTATGGATTTGGCTTCTGCACTTTAGATAGGACTCTTTATATTGGAAGGGAGAAAGGCAAAGATTTCACAGGGACTACTGTAGGTTTATGGACAATAGCTGCAGCTGTATACTTGGCATTAATGGGCCCAAACGGTATGAAAGAAATTGGCAAAGCAATTATCCAAAAGTCTCATTATGCTGCGAAATTGTTGAACGAAATAAATGGAATAAGAGTTACTTTCTCGCCATATTTCTTCAAAGAGTTTGTTGTAAATTTTGACGAAACAGGTAAAACTGTAGGGGATGTAAACAAACACCTCTTGGAGCATAAAATCTTTGGAGGAAAAGACATCACAAGTGAATTCCCAGAGCTTGGAAATAGCGCTCTTTATTGCGTAACTGAGATGCATACAAAAGAGGATATCGATAAGCTACAATGCGCATTAAAGGAGGCAATCAAATGAAAGGTGATGTAGGATTGAGAAGATACCATGCGCATGTTTGGAATGAACCCATCATTATGGAGATGGGACATAAAGGAGAAAAAGGTATCCAAACGCCAGAAGTGGAAGAGGCAATTCAAAGATCTATAAAAGATCCCAAAGCCTTCATTCCTGAAAATATGCATAGAAGAATAAGCCCCAAACTTCCAGAACTATCACAACCTCAAGTATTGAGACATTATTTACACCTATCCCAAGAAACACTGGGGATGGCGCTCAATATGGATATTGGAATGGGAACTTGCACAATGAAGTATAGCCCGCTGGTAAATGAGGAATTATTAAAATTACCCCAATTTGCTGATATCCATCCTTCTCAAGACGAAGATACCGTTCAGGGAATTATGGAGTTAATTTATGAATTTGCCAGATTCATGTGTGAAATTTCTGGAATGGATGAATTTACTTTTCAGCCAGGAGGCGGTGCGCATGGAATATATACTAACGCATGCTTGATTAGAAAATATCATGAGTTGAACGGTGAACTTAGTCAGAGAAATGAGGTAATTACAACTCTATTTTCGCATCCAGCTGATGCTGCATGTCCAGCTACTGCAGGTTTTAGGATAACAACTTTATATCCAGACGAAGAGACCGGCCTACCCGATATTGAAGCTCTAAAAACCGTGGTCTCGAAACATACTGCCGGATTGATGATAACGAATCCAGAAGACACAGGAATTTTTAATCCCAAGATCGATGAATTGGTTAAAATAATTCACGAAGTTGGTGGACTTTGCGCTTATGACCAAGCCAATTCAAACGCCCTTTTTGGAATAGCACGAGCTAGAGATGCTGGCTTTGATATGTGTCATTTCAATATTCACAAAGCGTTTTCATCTCCACATGGATGCATGGGTCCCGCTTGTGGTGCTGTGGGAGTCAAAAGCGAGTTAACTGAATTACTTCCAGTTCCAATAGTCACATTTGATGGATCGAAATATCATCTTGATTACAATAGACCCAATAGTATTGGGAAAGTCAGGGGATTCTTTGGAAACGTTGAAACAATTGTTAGGGCATATGCATGGATAATGGGGATGGGGCCCGAAGGTTTGAGAAATGTATCTGAAACATCGGTAATCAATACTAACTACCTTATAAAGAGGATGTCTATAGTTCGTGGGGTAAAAATGGCTTATCCCAAGCAGAAAATAAGGTTGGATCAAGTTAGATTTAGTTTAGAAGAATTAAAAAAAGAAAGGGATGTTGGCACGGCTGACGTTGCTCGTAGAATAGTAGATTATGGCGTTCAAGAATATTTTACAAGCCATCATCCTTGGGTTGTCCCTGAACCATTCCTTCCTGAACCATGTGAAACATATTCGAAAGAAGATATTGATAATTGGGTTGCGATTATTAAGCTAATATGCGGGGAGGCATACTCGAATCCAGATATTGTAAAGAATGCGCCTCATAATCAGCCAATATCAAAAATTGATGAAGGAGCTTTGAATGATCCAGATAAGTGGGCTATGACATGGAGGGCGTTTGTGAGGAAACGTAAAAAACGGGACAAAGGAAGATAATTGGGCAATCAGTGACTCTTTTGAAGAAGAAATTAGGCCTCATTATAAATCCTATTGCAGGAATGGGCGGCTCTGTAGGGCTTAAAGGGACCGATGGAGAAGAGACTCTGAAAAGAGCAAAAGAATTAGGCGCCGCCCCAGTTGCGCCTAATAGAGCCATTGAGGCCCTTAAAGAAATTTTGTCTACTCTAGATTCCATTGAACTAGTTACATATCCTTTTGATATGGGGGAAAACGAAGCTAGATCAGCTGGTTTCGAACCAATAGTTGTAGGATCAATCGAGAGAGGAAATACTTCGTCAAACGATACTAAGAATGCAGCAAGAGATATGCAGAAGTTGAAAGTGGATCTAATCCTTTTTGTAGGAGGCGATGGAACAGCAATAGACATCTATGAAGCCATTGGTGATAAATTGCCTGTTCTAGGTCTACCTGCAGGGGTTAAGATGCATTCCGGCGTTTTCGCAATAAATCCAAAAAATGCTGGTTCTTTAGCCTTAAAGTATCTACAAGGAAAAGTGCAAACCCAAGAAGCTGAGGTTATGGACGTAGATGAAGATGCTTTCAGGGGAAATAGAATCTCAGCGAGATTATATGGTTATCTAAAAGTTCCTTTTGATAGGGAGATGGTCCAAAGTGCGAAAATTGGAGGTATTTCTACAGAAAGTGAAGCTACAGAAGAGATAGCTTGGGATGTTATCGATAATATGCAAGATGATTATCTTTACATCATAGGACCGGGTACAACAACAAAATCAATTATGAATCAGCTAGGATTGCAATATACGCTATTGGGAGTTGACATAATATGTCGAAAAGGATTAGTCGCAATGGATGCTAATGAAGCCAAAATATTGAACCTAATTGAGTGCAAGAAAGCAAAAATTGTGGTTACCATTATAGGCGGGCAAGGTTACATATTTGGAAGAGGTAACCAACAAATAAGCCCAGAAGTGATCCAAAGGGTGGGAAAAGAGAATATAATGGTCATCGCCACCGAGAACAAAATTGCATCACTAAAAGGAATGCCGCTACTAGTGGATACGAACGATGGTGAAGTTGACGATATGCTGAAAGGCTATATCAAAGTAATAATCGGTTATGGAAAGAGGATTGTTTACAAAGTTGCTTAGCATTCGCGTTTACAAACGATGCGCGTGTTTAAAATTCAAAGAGATCAAGTTAGTTTATCGAAAGATATTGAGATTCAAATCTCAATCCTAGCTCAAGCAAAAACCAATCAATTTTTAGTTTTTGAAGTCATTAAATTTCTAAGATTCAAAATGATTCTAGATTTTCATAACCATATTGGAAGCGGTGATGCTTTTTATCATTCAAGTGAAGATGAAAAGTTGTTTTTTATTCCACCCGAAAAATTATTAGATGAAATGGGAAAGTTCAATGTGGCAAAATCGGTAGTTATCCCAAATTTTCAATTACCACACAAATTGATGGACGCGAATCTTCGACTCGATTCTTCCATCAAGAATTTTAAGGATAAGCTATTTCCTTTTGCTTGGTTAGATCCGAGGATAGAAGGAGTTTGCAAGCAATTAGAAACTCTGGTAAAAAAATATCATTTTAAGGGTTTGAAACTGCATCCAGCGTTAAATGGTTTTTACCTAACTAATAAGTCAGTAGAACCTTTAATCGAAAAGAGCATTAATCTTAGGATACCAATTTTGATTCATACGGGTTGGAGTCCTTTAGCAAGCGTAAATTTGGTCGATAATTTAGCGGGATTTTACCCTGATGCTAAAATTGTAATGGCGCATATGTTCGATCCAAATTGTATTGGTATTGCTAAGAAGAACGAAAATGTTTTCATCGAAACGTCTTATGCCACCCATCCAAGAAGGATTGAACAAGCTGTCAGAGTGATCGGAGCGGAAAAATTAATTTATGGTTCAGATTTTCCTATGGGAGGTGGAATGGAGTTCGAGATATCAAAAATCAGACTTGCAAAAATCAAGGATAAGGAAAAAGAGAAGATTTTCAGTAAAAATGCCTTATCACTATTGGGCATTGATTGATTTTGTATATTCAAATAACTGAAACGAAAATGCCATTCGTGATAACAATTTTAAATGACGCGCGCCTAGGAAAAGTTTGAGACTTTCTGCAGATTCTAGACGAGGATTCGCTCCCTGTAAGTGCTGTTTATTTGAAAAATATAGGCGCACGCCATTTGTTATAATGTTAGATTATACCTATTATTTTTTTGAAAACAGATATGCTAAAAATCACCTGCGCTTGAAATGACTTTTAACTTAATCAAGCACAAAGCCAAAAAAAAGAAGTGAAGTGCGCGTTTGATTAAATCTCATATGCTTTTAGCAATCAATATTAGCGAACATTCTATTCATTTATAATCTAAGGGTGACTGAGGTTTGGTGAATGTAAAATATGAGAAATTCTTGAGAGAGCAAGTAGATGAAATAAAGAAAACGGGTCTCCTATCGCATATTAGGGTTCTCGATGGGCCAAATTCAACGAAATCTCTCCTTGATGGAAAAGAAGTCTTGATACTCTGCGCCAATAACTACCTAGGATTGGCAAATCATCCAGAAATGATGCAGGCGGCTAAGGATGCCATTGATAAGTATGGAGCAGGTATGGGAACCGGAAGAGGTATCATGACTTTTGCAATACAAAATGAACTTGATAAAAAATTAGGCGAGTTTAAAGGAGGAGAAGCTGCGACATGCTACCCAACTGGGTATTCTGCTAATTTTGGGGCGATATGGACTCTAATGGAAGAGGGCGATACTATAGTCAGCGATGAGCTCAACCATGCAAGTATCATAGATGGTTGTAGAATGACAAGAGGCACAAACCGTATTGTCTACAAGCATCTCGATATGACGGATCTAGAAAACAAACTAAGGGAAAGCGTTAAGGAACGAGCTAAAGGTAAGACCATGATTATTACGGATTCTGTATTCAGCATGGATGGCGATATTTGCAAACTACCTGAAATGATCGAGCTCGCTGGAAAATACGATGCTTTTATTTATTTAGATGATGCCCACGCAACTGGTGTGCTTGGGAAGACTGGAAGAGGGACTGTGGAGCACTTCAATGCGTATGGAAAAGTAGATGTGGTTATGGGGACTCTTTCGAAAGCTATTGCGACAGTTGGTGGATACGTTGCTGGGACCGAGGAATTGTATTACTACCTTATGCGCCGTTCGAGGCCATTTCTGTTCTCTACTGGATATCTTTCTCCTGGAGTATGCGGGGCAACAATGAAAGCATTAGAGATTATTGAGAGAGAACCTGAACGTGTTCAGAAGCTTTGGGATAATACACGATTCTTTAAGAATGGACTGAAGAATATGGGCTTTAATACTGGAGTAAGTCAAACTCCAATTACACCAGTTTTCATAGGTTCGCCAGAGAAGGCCAGAGAATTGAGTGGACGCTTATACGAGGATGAAGATATATATGTTCAAGCTTTTGGCTTTCCAGTGGTACCCAAAGGTACAGATAGAATTAGAACTATAGTGAATGCACACCATACGCGAGAACAATTAGAACATGCTTTGTCGGCATTTGAAAGAATTGGAAAAAGCTTGGGCATAATATGAACTATCAAAAATTTTTTAAAACACACAATTTTTTCATTTCCTGAGGCGCGCGCTAAACCTTTTGGGAGGCAATCGATAATCCTCCAAAAATAACTAAGACTCCTCCAATTATTACTATCAGGGTAAGTACTTGTCCCAAGAGTATGAAACCGAAAAATACTGCACTTATGGGCTCAAGATAAGCTAGTATGGCCGCTTCTTGTGCTTTAATCCTTTTTAATCCTCTAAAAAATATA
>CAYFUV010000047.1:0-3440 GCA_964346435.1 uncultured Candidatus Bathyarchaeia archaeon
GGACAAGTATTATGATTATTTGATGAAAATAAGCCTAGAAGGTGATTGGGAGGGCTGGCTAAAATTTTTTTTACAGGGAGTATCAGAGATTTCATTAGAAGCTGCATCCTCGGCAAAGGAGATTATTGGTTTGAAAGATTCGCTATCCAAAGAACTCTTTACGAAAAAAATCGGAGGCGCTCAGGCTGTGAAGCTGTTAGATATGTTGTTTGAAAGACCTTTAATCAGCGTTTCAGACGTTGTATTGAAGTTTAAGATTAGCCGACAAGCAGCGACTCAACTAGTGAATAAATTTAGTGAAGCAGGTATTCTTAATGAAGTTTCAGGGAAAAAAAGATATCGTAAATATTTATTCGCAGATTATATAAAGATAATCGCAAGAGGAACATAAATTTAAGATTGGCATCTGCGAGTGATTCCATATATACCTCAAACTTTCCTACAGAGCGGTTCCTCTGAAGTTCCTTCTATACACTACCTTGACTTTTTATATAGCATGTGTAAAATGTGACTTATAGTGTCACATTTGTTACATATAGTATAAAATGATGATAGTTAAAAGAACTCTTGGAGAGATAAGTTCAAAGCTTCTTTCAACACTAAGCTCCAAGGAAAAAGTTATCTTTACTATCTCTGATGCTCAAAAAATCACCAAGACAAGCCACACAACAACCAGAAGGTTAATTAGCAGATTGATAGATAAGAACTGGTTGATAAGACTTGTGCCTGGTAAGTATCTTATTGTTCCTTTGTCAGCTGGAGAAAAGGCTGAACACTCTGAAAATTGGTATGTAGTTGCTAAGCACATTATGGAACCTAATTTATATTATCTGTCTCACTACAGCGCTCTTGATATCCATGAGATGACCACTCAGCCTTTGATGACAGTATACATCACGACACCTAAGAGACGAAAAGAAGCTAAGGTTCTGGGTGCGAATTTCCGTTTTCTTTATGCAAATCCACCAAAGCTCTGGGGAATAGAGGATGTTTGGGTCAAACGGACTGAGAAGGTCAAAGTAAGTGATTTAGAGCGTACTATTGTTGATTGTCTGGATAATCCCAAGTTATGTGGCGGAATAAGCGAATTGGCTAAAGGATTATGGGTTAAAAGAAGTGAAATTGACTACTCCAAGCTTGAAAAATATATCGGGCGTTTCGGAAGCAAGGCAATCGCCAAGAGGCTGGGTTTCCTGTTAGAGCTTTACGGGATTGGAGGCGAACCAACAGTTAAGAAACTGAGAAAATTTGTAACTGCGAGCTTTGTTTTGCTCGATTCATCATTGCCGGCCACAGGAAAATATAAAAGTTCATGGCGCATTAGAGAAAACTTTGATCCTGAAGAGTTAAAAGAGATAATCAAAACATAGAATATTTATGATCTCTCAAAGAGAAATATCAAAGATAGCCTTTCGACAGCACAAACTGGATAAAATAATTGAAAAGGATTACGTTATTAGCTGGATACTCCTAGGTCTTGCCGGCTCCAGGCTTAAAGAATCTTTTGCCTTTAAGGGAGGAACTGCTCTTAAGAAAGTCTACTTCCCTGATTATCGTTATTCTGAAGACCTAGACTTCACATTGCTTGGAGATTTGGAAGAGAAAGTTTTGATTGATGGCTTCAGAGCTGTTCTGAGGGAATTAGAAAAATCTCAAGATTTGCTTTTTGAGCTGAAAGAAGAACGTATCGAGAGACATATAAACACCCTTACATTCTACGTTGATTTCGCCGGCCCCCTTCTAGCCAGACTTGGCAGTCGTAATATCAAGATCGACTTCACTTTGATTGAGAAACTAGTATTTTCTGTCGAAGAAAAAATGATAAAAGCTCCATACAGCGATTGTAAGGGCCTCAAAAGAAAGTTAAAGACATACTCTTTGGAAGAGGTGTTGACTGAAAAGCTTTGTGCTCTCATTGGCCGAACAGAACCGCGCGACCTTTATGATACATACTCCTTGTTTAATCTAGGAAATCTTAAATATCATGAAGTTGCCGAAGGTTTCAGAGTTAAAGCCGAGACTAAAAAGATAGACTCAAGAAGATTATCAAGCATCTTTCGGCAAAAAGAAGCAACAATAGCTAAATTATGGGAAATTAGATTGGCACATCAGGTTGATGAATTGCCAGATTTAGAAGAAGTAATAAGAAAGACAAACAAATACTTCAGGCTATATGGAATGGTATAGGTTTTTCCAAACATGCTATATACGATTTAAAAAAAGGGATATGCACAATTTTCTTTACGGAAAACTGAACCAGTACGCTTTTTTTCCAGTCCCCTTTATATATAAGCAGGAAATGATCCCCTATTTTTTAGCCAAAATGGGATAAAATCCTCAATCTTCCTCACCCTATCCCCTTCATTCCAAACAACTAACATTAGTTTACATATTTTTGGCGACGCAAATTTCTCTGAGGAGAATACTTATTAGGTTTTATTTCCAAGCTTTCAATTGTTCAAAATTCGTTAACGGTAAGAAGCCACGGAACGGATATCCTTTAATACTGACTAACAAGAAGCAGTGCTTCGATCTGTGGTCTCAGCTCGCCAATCACTTCTTTAAAGGCAGGTAGATTAGGGATTAACGGTCCGAGCCACCTACTCCACGTTTTCTCTACGTAATTTAACATAGACACATGGAAAAAATCACTGGTTTATGGGGTTATCACATTACGAATATGACATTTTTAGAAACTTGATAAGGAATAATCTATATCTTTACAAAGTTCAATTAAAAAAGATATTAAGATTATATCATAGCAAATGCCACAGCAATTTATGATATAGTTCCTTTATTTATTATGATATTTTCAATTCATATATCAGCTTTCTATTTTAGCTCAACCAGCCACCCTTGGATGTATTTCCTTTGTAAGACGATCACCCAACCGGTCCTTTTCTATCTCCAAATCATACCTTGTTTGGAGATTCATCCAAAACCTCTCAGAAGTCCCGAAATAGTGAGATAGGCGAAGTGCAGTATCGGCGGTGATAGCCCGTTTCCCATGGACAATCTCATTGATTCTTCGGGGAGGGACAGAAATATCCTTCGCCAGACGATACTGGCTGATACCCAGGGGCTTGAGAAATTCTTCAAGCAGAACTTCCCCAGGGTGAATGGGAGGTATCCTTGATTTGCTCATGGCTTTCTCCTCTAATGATAATCTGTTATTTCGACCTCACATGCGTCCCCTCGGGACCATACGAAACATATACGCCACTGGTCATTGATACGAATACTGTATTGCCCCTTCCTGTTTCCGGTCAACTTCTCCAATCGGTTTGATGGGGGAATTCTCAAGTCATCTAATGAATCTGCAGCATCAAGCATTGCCAACTTGCGCAGGGCAATACGCTGAATATCAGTCGGAAATTTCCGAGAGAAATAACGATTGAATATCTTCTCAGTTTCCTTACATCGGAAACTTCTGATCATAA
>CAYFUV010000048.1:0-2189 GCA_964346435.1 uncultured Candidatus Bathyarchaeia archaeon
TATATCCCTCCCCAAGATAATCCAGGGTTATCCTTATGATTTCAACATCATTCTCTGCTACTTTAATCAGAGCGTTATCCAACGGCACCTTAGTTTTGGAAGGGATGAATGCTACCCACACTATCCAGACAAGGATTAAGCCCAGAAGGACTGTCCCCAATGCTCGTAGTATACTGGAGCTCATACTATTTCCTTTTCAATTTAAGATTAAGAACAGTTTCAAGGCGACATTTATGGCATCTAATAGCCATGGCTAATTAGGCTTACTCGCAATAGAATAATAATTAAGCCAGGAAGTGTCAAATTTACTTGAATTCAGGCCAATCCTCAAATTTCAGCAGAGTATCAAACTCTCCGAAACTTGCCAGGCATTGTACGAAGATGCCTGAAAGAAAATTGTGATTTTCCAGATATGTAGACTTTTTTGCTTATGGGAAGAAAGTGATTCTTTTTTAAAAAAAAGCTTGACATTGACAAGCTTAGCCCGTATACAATATAAGTTGATGCTTATGTACTTAATTTATTTGGCAAGAACGTAATATGAGAAAGTCAGCTGAACTATTCAAAATCCTATCAGTAGATAAAAGAATAGAGATAATCGAGCTCTTGAAAAAGAGTACGATGAACGTAAATGCTTTGGCTAAGAGCATAGGAATAACACAATCTGCCGTATCACAGCATCTTCGTGTTTTAAAAGCAGCAGGGTTTGTAAAAGATGAACGGGATGGTTACTGGATAAATTATTCTTTAGATCCCCAAGCATTGGAGAGCTGTCGACAAAGATTAAACAGAACATGTACGTGCGGTTGTCTGCCCGAGGCCAAAAACAAAAAGAAGAAATAGAAATATTTTTTTCGTGAGTATTTAAGTGAATGAGCATAAACTTATATATAAATAAACAAAGGAGGTGATTTATATGTGTGGTACCGGCGATGTTAAATGCGATATCAAAGTTACTGAACTTGAAGACGGCTATCAAATTAAAATTACAGGAAAAGATGTAAAAGAAGCACTTAAACCTGAGAATTTAAAGAACTGTATTGAATCATGCTGTTCTGGCGAAGCCCCGTTCAAGGATCTATGCGGTCGCTAAGTAGTCCTTAGTCTGGGCAGCTCCAGGGCTGCCCAGACTATCTAATTTCAGAGAGCCAATAGATCGCTCAAGAAAATATCCCCCCTGTTCAGCATTTCATTAAAAATAAGCAGTATCCCTCCTCTACTCCATAATTTATACTTGAAAACCTAAAAATCTTGACTGAACGCAGATGCCTTATTATCATTTCAGTAGAAGAATCCCCAGAGGCTCAATTTAAGGCCGAGGAAGAGAGTGTCGCTATGTTCGATATAAAAAAAAGGCTACTTAAAAAAGCTGCAGCAGATTCAAGTTTAAAAGAACAGGATGAATCTGAGCGTATACAAATGGCAACCTGTGTCATCCTTCTAGAGGTTGCAAAATCAGATGATGAGTTCAGCAGCATCGAGAAAGCAACCATAGCTACAATCTTTAAGAAAGATTTTGGAATACCAGAGGAGGCTGCAGATGAGATGATGGAGATTGCTAAAAGGAAGAGAGAGGAAAGCGTAGACCTCTGGGAATTCACCAATCTTATTAATCAGAACTATTCAAAAGAAGAGAAGAGAAAGATTGTTGAGGCGGCTTGGAGAGTGATCTTTGCCGACCGTAGGCTCCACGGCTACGAAGACCATTTTGTCCATAAATTAGCAAAATTGCTGCAACTGGAGCACAGTGATCTAATAGAGGCCAAATTGAAAGCTAAATATGAGTAGAATAGGACTTGATGTTATTTCTTTTTTTTCTTTTTTTCTTTAGCAATCCTGTATTCTGCTGCTTTCCTTGACTCAAAATAAATCTTGGATAGCACTCTGTGTACTTCCTCTTGTTCGATATTTATTTGAGCCTCTGCTTTAACCATTTCAAGAATATCTTTAGGCGTTAATCCCAGCTTCAACTCGGGGTAAAGAGTAGGTACAGAGGTTAGAATCCAGTTGCACATCATCGTTCTAATGATTTCGGAGAAGCTTAGGTCATATGTATTAACTAATAATTTGACATAATCTTCCAACCAGTCGGGAAGGAGAACTTGATATCTTCTAAGCACGCTAGCCTCCTGACAAAAATGTTAACAGAAGATAATAACAAATAATCAAAAAAAAACAAGAATGTTTTG
>CAYFUV010000049.1:0-4541 GCA_964346435.1 uncultured Candidatus Bathyarchaeia archaeon
AAAATGCAAAAATGAAGGCAAACCACGATAAAGTTATGAAGAGGTCCGGATGATCTGATTTTGGAGTAGGAAGATATATATTGGAATGCAGTTCTCGAAATTCCAAATCAAGAAAGAAATTGTAACCTCTATTCAAAAGGTCAGGTCTGATGATGAATATGGCTGCCGTAAGTATCAAGAAAAGACCTAACATTAAGAAATCTAAAAAATCCCTATAATCCCGTTTATTAACCAAATTCTTCACCAAACAATTATTAGAATAAAATATTTCATCCTTATGAATTTAAATCAGTTTCTAACAACGTTAAGTTGGAAGGATATTAGTGAAAGTACTGTTCATCGAACCGCCGAAGGATTTTTGGTTTGTTATGGGCGAATATCTTCCTCCGCCTTTGGGCATATTGCAGCTAGCAGCATATCTTGAATCCCAGAATAAATACGTGGACATAGAAATCTTGGATTGTCAAGCTGAAAAAGTAGACTGGAGGGGTCTAGAAAAAAGAATCGAATCTTCTTCTCCCAATATCGTTGCTTCAAGCGCTTTATCAACTTGTAACGCCTACTCTATACTACGAACGATTGAAACCGCAAAAAAAGTCGATCCAAGCATTTTAACACTCGTAGGCGGTCAGCATTTTACTGCCACGGCTCAAGAAAGCCTCGAAATTTGTCCTGAAATCGATATAGTAGTTCGCGGGGAAGGAGAACAAACACTTGATGAGCTTGTTCGAACCTTGGAAAGAAAAGATTCTCTTACTGGCATAAGAGGCATTTCGCTGAGACATAAAGGAGAAATCATTCACACTCCTGGAAGAGCGCTTATTGAAAACCTAGATGATTTGCCTTTTCCTGGCTATCATTTCGTCAGAGAGCATATGAAAAAATATCATTTTACAATGATGGCAGGTAAAAAAACAGGATACGCTCTTATAGAGGGGTCTAGAGGATGCCCCCATCGCTGTACTTTCTGTTCCCAATGGGAGTTTTGGGGAGGTAAGTTTAGAACAAAGTCACCCAATCGTATTGCAGAGGAAATCGAATATTGCCACCGGGAATTCGGGAGCAGATTTCTATGGCTTACTGATGATAACTTTGGGCTTGGCAAACCTACTCAAGAGTTATGCAATGAAATAATAAACAGAGGTTTAGCAGATGAAATAATGTGGTTCATGCAAGCAAGATATGATGACGTTATAAAATGCAGAAATATTTTACCAAAAATGCGAAAATCTGGAAATCTTTGGATTATGATGGGATTAGAGAGCAACGACAAAGAAACACTCAAAAATTTCCGAAAAGACTTGAACCCATCAAATGCGAAACAAGCGATGAATTTGCTTAAGAAGAATGACATATTCTCACAAGCAACATTAATTATTGGAGATCGTAAAGATTCTCACGAATCCATTGATGGCTTGAGAAAATTCGTAAATGAAGCGGATCCTGATCTAGCAATCTTCATGACTTTAACGCCATTTCCTGGAACAGAGATTTATGAAGATGCCAAAAGAAATGGGTTAATAGAAGATTCAAACTGGGCAAATTATGATATGATTCACGCGATAATGCCTACCGAATACCTCTCTAAAGGAGAAGTCCAAGAAGAGTTGTATGAATGTTACCGAAATTTCTATGGATCTATTAAAAGAAGGATAACTGGACTCTTTTCTCCCAATATATTTAAAAGAAGGACATATGGATATTTGGCAAGTCAAGGCATACTTAAAGCCTTAAGGGATCTATTTTGAAAAAACCCTCAAGAATGAGCACAGATTATTTTTCATTCTGCCTCCTTAGCACCTCTCTTTTTGGCTTATGCATCCTCAGCATATCGACTTTCAAAGCATCAGTTTCTATAATAAGTATCCCTCTTCAAAGACATATGATCAGTTCTATTTTTGGGGCGATTTGCGTTTTAGGCTTTATTGCTGGAACCTTTCCTAGAAAATGTTCAGGATTGGCTCGCTTCAGAAATAAAGAACATGGTTCGGATAAATCGAAACAAACTCGAACTGGAGGAACAATCGAGTTTATTGGGCATCACCCTAATTGCGGGAAATTTTTCGCTCATATTATTCGTCTGGGGAATAGTACTTATTGCGCCGGTTGCACCGGTTTAAGGTTGGGTGCAATAATATCCATCATTGGAAGCATCCTATATCCATTCTATGGATTCGATCTTAAGACGATCAATGTAGTTATTTTTTGGTTTGGATTCGCAGGAGTCGCCATAGGGTTTATTCATAGTCTTTACGATTTGAATAGCGGACGTGTTCGTTTGATTCTGAATTTTACATTTGTATTGGGAGCTTTTTTACTTCTTATTGGCGTAAGTGAAATAAGTAACAATGTTATCTTAGAATTCTATCTTTTAATCCTGATCATATATTGGATAATGACCAGGATAATCATTTCCAATGAGAAACATAGAAGGATATGCAACTCCTGTGGATCACGCGCGCGCGCTTGCAGTTTCTCATGAATATCAAATTGCACGCCAAACGAGGCGTCTCTATCTTCGATAACGGCCGAAGATGACACCAAAAATGATGAGAAGGCCAATTACAAACAATAAGTAAGCGAAAATCCAGCGTCCTATATGTAATGTCAACGCTATTGATAACCCAATGAGAATTATAAAGACTCCGACGACAATGCCCACAATTTCTCTACCATGAGTAATTCCAAGACATTCTTCTTCTACCCACTTGTATTCTTCTTCTACTCGCTTTTCTGGTTCGCCAAAGCATGTATCCTCACGTTTTTCTTTTCTCTTGATAGTGCTTATAGGAGCTCCGCATTCGATACAATGTTTCGCATTGTTTACGTTTTTCTTACCGCACTTTTGACAATAAATCATATCTTAATCCTCAATATATTAATTCAACTTTTTTTATTCTTAAAATTTAAGATAGTAATCCTCACTGTCTTCAAAGCTCTAACTGCTCTAAATAAAGATAATTCAGATTTTTAAATTACGTGCAAACCTGAAAGTACGAGACATAAGAAGTATCTAAAAGCATTTAATGAATTTGGAAACTATTTATTGTAAAACAAAGATGTGACTAATGGTTTTGGAAAGTCAAAATGCAGCAAAATTTCATCATGTTGGTATTGTTGTAAATTCCGACAAGATTAAGAACATTTTAAATTCATTTTTTCAGGGGATAAATGAACACAATTGGTATAGTGAAACTCAGGGCGTAGATGTAACCTTCATCCCCCTAGGAGACGCATACTTAGAACTCATTTACCCTCATGGAAATAAGACTATCGAAAAATTTCTGGAGAAGAAAGGAGAAGCCATTCACCACTTCTGTTTCGAAGTAACGAACCTTGAATATTGGGCGAAAAAATGTGAGGAGATGGGTTCCCAGATAGTTAGCAGGGATGAAAGATGTTTCTTCATTCATCCAAAGTCTTTTGGGGGGATTCTAGTCGAGGTCATTAGCTTCAAGGAAAACGATCATATGAAAAAAGTCTCAGTATATGAGAACAAAAAATGATGAAAACGGAAAAAAAGCCTTGTTCGTGAAAAATATTATTCGTGAGCCCCGCCTCTTATGCTCTCAATTGTGTCATAGCCCTTTCTTTGCATGTAATCTTTGATTCCTTGCTGAATTTTCTTAAATATGCGAATATCTTCGTAGAGTATAGAGGTACCTATTTGTACGGCACTTGCTCCAGCCAATAAATACTCAACAACATCACGCCAATCAGATATGCCGCCACATCCTATTATCGGTATTTTGACCTCCTCATAAATTTCATAAACACACCTGATTGCTATTGGTTTTATTGCACGTCCAGACAATCCGCCAATTTTCCTACTTAGCACCGGTCTTTTTATATCTATATCAACGTACATGGCTCTAACAGTATTTATTGCAGTTATCGCATCAGCTCCAGCTTTTTCAACTATCTTGGCAAAATATACAATATCTGTAACATTAGGCGAAAGTTTGACTATTACTGGTTTATCGGTAACTTTTCTTACACCTTTTACGATTTTTGATATAAGTGCCGGATCTTGCCCTATTTCTACCGCAACTTCCTTCACATGAGGGCAAGAAACATTTAACTCAATGGCATCGGCCCCGGATTTTGTAGCAGTTTTGGCCACCTTGATATATTCATCTACATCAAAACCGTAAACGCTCGCAATTACGGGTATCGAGCCTTTTTTTGCCTCGTATATTTCCTTTGCCATTTCTTCAATTCCAGGATTTGGTAGACCTAAAGAATTCAGTAGTCCGTCATTCACTTCGACTATGACCGGCCCTTCATAGCCTTTCCTAGGCGAGAGCCCTGCAGATTTTGTCACAACGGCTCCAGCTCCTGATTCTCCAACTTTTCTTAATAGTTTGCCTGATAAACCTAGGATCCCAGAGGCGAGTATCAATGGATTCTTCAGTTTTAGACCGGGGATCTCGATCGATAAACTAGGACACATTTACTACAATACCCTTTCTTAATTTGAAAAATTGTAAATTGGAATATAGACGTACGAGCCAAAGAATAGTTATTTAGAATTTGAATAA
>CAYFUV010000050.1:0-5627 GCA_964346435.1 uncultured Candidatus Bathyarchaeia archaeon
GTTTTATCATAGTCACACTGTTGCTTGTAGTATTTACCTCTATTTTTATTCCTTGACAAAGCATGATTATCGAGTCTATGTCTATAGCTTGATTATGAAACATAGATTAACGAGATTTGAAGGTGACTAAGAGAAAGATACTTGAAATGTTTGGAGGAAGAACTCGCACTTTGTAATTATTTTCTATGCAAGCTAAAAATTTTCAAATACTATCTTTTTTTTAACAATGACCGAATGGGCGTTGAGAAAATCATCAGATTGGCGCTCACTATACTGATGGATACATTCTACGTCTTCTATATGTTAGGCTATCTTAGTTCGAAGTGCTCTTCCACAAGTCGCCCTTATATTCTTTTGTGGCTGGGCAACCTAGACATCTATTGGCGATCCACATCTCGCAGTCCTTACACGAAACACCGCATGGGCTCCCACTATCAGTCCCATTTTCATTGCGAAATGAAGTTATTGGTACAATAAGGTCTTTGATAGGGGCCATAGCAATGCTAAACTCTACGTCAGTCACTTCGGGCAAGGGCCTAATACTGTTATCAACAATCGCCTCGAGTGTACTGATATTTTCACATACAAAAAAGAAAGTTAGGTTATATTTTCCAGATGTTATGAATCCGTTTATACAATAGGGGCATTTCCCAAATCTCTTTCTAATTTTATTAGTATCGTTCCTAACTGAGAGATCGACCTTGGCGACATAGAGATCGATTTGTCTCAGATTTATGCCTGCCTGCAATGCAATAACTCCGCTTTCTTTCAACTTTCTTAGTCTTGTGCTTATAGATGGCTGTGTAAGACCAAGTCTTTTCGACATCTCAACTTGAGAGATTTCAGGATCTTTTTGCATCATGGAAATGATCGCTTGATCTTTGTCACTCAGTTTCATTTTCATAGCTCTTTTCCAACATATAGGATAATAAATTATAAATTTTTTTCGTGGCTCTCCCCTAAATTATAAGAAAAAAAGAAAGAAATTTGTTATCTATTCAAAATCACTTCTGAAATATTATTATTGCAATAGATTTAATATATAAAATTTTACCTGTTAATCATTATATTTTATTACTTATATGTTTATGATTTATACACGTTAAAAGTTAGGTGTCCCAATAAGATTTGGGCGCGTGCTAAAGTAATCTGAAATGCTAGCGCGCAATGTATTCGGCGTATCATGAATATTCTTTTGGTTTACCTGCAAGAAAGATTGTCAGTATGGCAATTAGGTATATCCCAATATAAAAAATCAGGCCATATTCATAAGTACCGAAATAATCGTAGACAAAACCTAAAATATATGTGCCGGAGGCACTTCCCACCGCTTGTGAAAAAGACACAATGCCCATAAGCACGCCAAAAGATGCGAGGCCAAAAAAATGTACTATGGATATCGGTAAGAGTACTATGACTCCGCCCATTGCAATTCCGAATATTAATACGTAAAGCCATACGAAGAAAGGAGAGTCTACTTGTAAAAGTATTAAAACACTTAAAGCCTGCAATCCAAAGCATAGCATAGCTGCTTTGTGAAAAGGAATAATTTCGGAAATTCTGCCGAATGCGAGTTTCCCAACCCCTCCAAGGCCGGCAGTCAAACCCAGTGCTGTGGCAGCTGTAGCTTCTGAAAAACCGAATTCAAATAATATTGGAACTTGATGTTGAAGTATTCCCAATTGTGCAAATGGTGCCAGAAGAAATGTCGCGAAAATCCATGGAAATGCTCGTGAGCGAAGTGCTTGTCTAAGTGGCCAGCCCTGCTCGGCTTTTTTTGAAAACGATCTTTCTGGAATTTCAGATTCATCTCCGTCGGGTGTAAGTCCTACTTCGGAGGGACTTCCTTTTATCACAAAAAAAGTCAGAGGAAGGGAAATCGCCCAGACCAGAATTCCCATGAATAAAAATGAAATTCTCCAACCTAAGTACTGGTTTATATGGCTGACTAGATGTGTCATTATAAGGCCGCCCGCTGCGAAACCAACCATTGCAACACCGATTGCAGTGCCCCGTTTTCGGACAAACCATCTTGCAAGTACGCTGCTTACAGGAATGTAACCGATACCTGTATTCATAAATGAAGGCATAAAATAGCCTCCGTAGAAATGCCAGAGGGAGTTAGTAAAACTTACCAAGATAAAGGCAGTTCCGGTTCCTGCAGCAAAAAATGACATTACTTTTTTTGGGCCATATGTTTCTGTTAAATGTCCAATTATCGGTGCGACGAGTCCGTGACACATCATATAGATTGACATAGCGAATGATATGGCTGATCTGCTCCAGCCGAAGCTCTCTTCAAGGGGTTTTATGAATATACTGAAGGTGTAGAAACCTGCTCCTGCATAAAGGGATAATAGTACGAAACAAGCAGCGACCATTATCCAGCCTTGAAAGAATTTATTATCATTTTCAAGTTTGTTCATTTTGCGATTCACTTATTAAGTTTTTTTCCAACTTTGCCAAAGCATTAATCCTTATCCGTACGTTCGCATATGGGCGTAATGAAAGAATAGGACGCTTTAAAAAATAGATGGGCCGGCCCGGATTTGAACCGGGGACCTTGCATCACTTTTTATATATAGCGATTCTGCGTTTCCTGAAAACTAGCCAAATCTTGTCAGGCAGATATCCTAACCAGGCTAGACTACCGGCCCAGAAGATCTATCATGGTTTATAATGCTTTGATTTATTTAGCTAAACGATACGCGTTCTATTTGTCTTTTTATTCTGCCAAGAATACTTCCTAATTTTTGAAGAAATCCCATATCCGCAAGCAGAGCATCTTCTTTTTCGAATACTGTAAGAATGGCGCCCACATCTTTTATGCTCATCTATAGCATACGCGTTACCATAGACGATCTGCACATAATGTGGGATTTAGAACGCCCTCTCTTACCAAATGAAGGAGTGCCTTTGCCCAATTTTTTCACCCAAAACTGACATATCTATTATGTTCTGTTTTTTTCTAGATACACGCATTCTTACTATCTATTCGGTGGTGGACTCAATAGAACGATATTATCGCCTCTGACGATTAAGGTTCCCAGCTTTTTAGTGTTTTCTGGTTCTGATACGTCCTCAGCATCTTCAAGCACAAGATTCATGTGCTGATCATAACTATCTAGTTTCCCCCTAACCGTCCTTCCTCCCTTTAGTTGGACGAGCACCACCTTATTCAGGCTTTCCTTGAATATTCTTGCTGTGATATCCGACAACTCAATACTTCACCTATGAAACTTTACTCCATTATTGAAGATGATCATTTAAATCTTTAGATTTGAAGATAAATAAGTGTATGCAGAGGAGACGCTTAAGAAATAAAGACGTGAGAGAACTAATCAAAGATCTCATAGAAGTTTTTGGAATTGAGGATATTAGGCAGGTTTTTCCAAAATCAAAAATCAGTGTGGACTCCATAGAAGTAGATAATGAACAACTTTACGTTATTAACGGACTTCCTCTGATAATAAAAACTGGGGGAAGTTATTTTCCAACATTAGCATTCGATGCTATCTTAGAAAATCTTCCATACGTCATAGTGGATGTTGGTGCTGTGCCCTATGTTTGTGATGGGGCAGATGTAATGGCTCCAGGAATAAAAAGCATGGAAGGAGAAATTGAGAAGGATTCGATTGTGTTAATCTTCGAAGAGAAGCATAAAAAACGCATAGCTATAGGAAAATCAATATTCGATATAGAAGAGATGAGAAACATAAAAAAAGGAAAAGTAATTGAGAATATCCATTATGTAGGGGATAAGTATTGGCGAGTAATTTTGGAGAGCAAAGCTAAAATTATTTAGGGAATGAAGTTTTTCAAATTCTAGTATGGAATTGGAACACTACTTTAAGGGTAAAAAAGTGTATGTATGGAAAGAAACATTTGCTATTGTAAAATCAAATAAATATATGCCTGAGGCTTTTGCGAATATTCGAGATAAGAATGAGGTTACCGTTGTTATCGATCAGACCAAAATCAAATATCATAGCGTCATTGAGGTTAAGAAAGATTGGAAGATGCTCACATTTGGCACAATTTTGCCTTTTGAATTGGTGGGATTCTTAGCTAAAATCTTAAAAATTCTTGCAGATGAGAAGATAAGTATTTTTGTGATTTCCGCGTACTCCACAGATCACATTCTGGTCAAAGAAAAACATCTTAAAAAAGCATTGACGAAATTTGAAGATCTTGGTTGTTTGATTGAGCGAAAATAATGCGAATTGAAAGCTATCATTTTAGCCTTATTGTTTCCAAATTTTCTGGAGACAGAGCCTCCAGCTTGAATATGCTTTTTAAATCTGAAGCTAAGCTATTGCATTTCTTCCTTTCACCATGATTGACTATAATGCGAGATGGCTTCGGGCTAATTCTTCTTATGAATTCCATTATCTGATTTCTGTCTGAGTGACCCGAAAAACCATCTACTGATTCGATTCTCATTTCTAATTTTACGGCATCTACTTTTCCATTCTCATTGACCATTGAAACTTCTTTTAGTCCACTTCTAATCCTACTTCCAAGCGTTCCTTCAATCTGATAACTTACAAATATCAATGAATTTTTTTCATCCTGTGCAAAATTCTTAAAGTAGTCAATCGCTGGCCCTCCTTCCAACATGCCAGAGGTAGCTAGTATGATTGAAGGAGGCCCTGAGATTATTTCCTCTCTTTCACTTGGATGGGTCACATTAACAAAATAATCTGATTTAAATGGATTTATGTCTTGGTGCAAAATCATGTCTCTGATTTCTTTAGATAGGTATTCCGGAAAAGCAGTAGTTATCGCAGTTGCTTCAGATATCATTCCATCCATGTAGACTGGGGTTTCCTGAATTTTCTTAATTTTCATATAGTCATTTAGCACAATCAAAATTTCTTGAGCACGTCCCACTGCTGGAACAGGAATCAGGACCTTTCCCCCTTTTCTAAAGGTATTGTTGATAATCGAAATAAACTGGCTATCAACATAATCTCTCCTAGGCATTAGATCCTCTTGTCCTCCATAGGTACTTTCGGTTATCAATGTTTCAACTCTTGGAAAGGTTGTTGAAGCCGGTTCTAATAATTTCGTCTTTCCATATTTATAATCCCCAGTATATACTATGTTGTGTAGTCCCTCGCCAATGTGTAGATGGGCTATTGATGAACCTAGTATGTGACCCGCATTATGCAATGTCAATTTAGCTTCAGGAGCTACATCAGTCACCGTACCATTTTTTAATTGTATTGTGTGCATGACTTGTTCACGAACGTTCTTCTGGTCGAAAGGCGCATACTTACCTTCCCTGTTCATCACGTCAAGATAGTCTAATTGTAGCAGACTCATTAGGACGGCTGTTGGCTCAGAACAATAAACTGGCCCATCATATCCATATTTATACAAAATTGGAGTTAATCCACAATGGTCTAGATGGGCATGAGAGATTATTACTGCATCTAGCTTCTCTAAATTAAATTCCTCATGGTCTATCCTTGGGAAAGCCCTTATCGGTTCTTGAGCACCAGGATTGATACCGCAATCCAAGAGTATATTACTTTCATCCGATTGGATAAGTATGCAGGATCTTCCAACTTGATGAAAAGAACCAAAAGCCGTCATTCGCACGCTACTCGTTTTATGTATAG
>CAYFUV010000051.1:0-6209 GCA_964346435.1 uncultured Candidatus Bathyarchaeia archaeon
TTATTAAACGGGTTTTTAATTTTATTTGAAATAACGTTCTCGGTCTTGTTAAAGTTTAAAGTCGATAATCAATTTATTTTTAGATCGTGCCTGGGATTGAGAAAATCGAGCAAATTTCTATCGATTATTATTATAGCCTTGTTGTTGATTGCGATGATTCGTTTTTCATTCGTCAACGTTGAGATATTGAATGAGATACCGGTAATTGAAAAAGAAAAAGGTATGAAATTGATTGGGCTGATTTCGGACACCCATATTCCGTCCAGGGCGAGAAGTCTACCGGAAAAAGCCTTTGATGTATTCGAAGATGTTGACTTGATCATTCATGCGGGCGATATAACCCAAATGGAAGTCGTTAAGGGATTGGAGAAGACGGCTCCGGTTCTTGCAGTTCATGGAAACATGGATTCTGGTGTTGTTAGAGCTGAGTTGCCTGAGATGAACTCGATCGAGCTTCATGGATGGAAAATTGGAGTTATGCATGATCCAGGCGCGCTATGGGGGATGGCCAGGATGAAGAAGATCGCGAAGGAGAACGATTTAGACGTCCTAGTCTTCGGGCATACGCATAAACAGTTCGTTAAATGGGAGGACGATATCTTATTTATTAATCCCGGCAGTCCAACGGATCCATTGCCGCCGTTACTCGTTAAGTCAACGGTTGGTCTGTTATTGATCTCAGAAAATAGTGTTGAACCATTATTCATCGAAGTATAGAAAGAACCCATCAAGGTGCAGGACCTAGTTCGATATTGATTATCGTGATTTGAGAAACCTATTGGCTAAGAGAGATCAACGTGGAAAGAAGTAAGGCATCGATTGAGGTGCAGATGGAGGCGTTCTTCTGTCCTTTTTTTCCTTATGATAATGCTTTTTCATCTTCTTGATGATTAGAGATCCGGATTTTGATATCACATGATAGCCTTTAGGCTCAAGTTTATGTAAAGTCTGTTTTAAGGCATCTCTGACATTAGAAGTTGATAAATCGTTCTCAATTCTTAATAGTTTCTTCTTAACAATAATAGAACTCTTTAACTTCTTCTCCAGGATTCTGGATAGATCTTCAGGATCGCCTTCAAAATCAGAAGCATCAATATTCAAATTAAATCTCACAGATGGGATGCGTACTTCCAAAACAATCTTATAAGTTGCTCAATAGGACTTTTAGAAAGTGAAAAGTGTCATAACGACGAGTTGAACGAGATCCCCGCCTTCCGTACGTTGAATGGATCGAGACTTCTGCTATCCGAAAGTTATTCTTTATCGCTTTGATTAAGATCTCAGTATCGACCGTATATCCATTTTCTTTAAAGTCTATAGCTTCTAATACTTTTCGATTAAAAGCTCTAAAGCCTGATTGGGAGTCGGAAACAAAAAATCGATAGCCTATTCGAATAAGCCAATTTGTAAGCTTGTTGCTGATCTTTCTAATCAATGTCAAGGATTCTACCGAGCCCTTGAATCTTGAGCCGATTACTAGATCCGCTTCATCATTGATAAGGGGAGGAAGAAATCGAGGAATCTCAGCCGGATCATGCTCTCCGTCACCATCAAGGGTAACAACGTAATCGACATTCTCACGGAGAACGTATCTTATTCCTGTTCTTAATGCAGCGCCTTTCCCCATTCGCTCCGAATGTCTTAGCGTAACAGCCCCGGCCTTTTTAGCGATATCAAAGGTAGAATCTTTACTGCCATCGTCTATAACAACCACCAAATCGGCATAATTCTTTGCCGTACTGACTGTTTTTTCAACATCTTCAGACTCATTATGAGCCGGTATCACGCACGAAATCTTTTCCACTTGTAAACCCCGTTAAAGCCGTCAATATAGACATGCTGAAATCTTTGATAAGCTTTCTGGATTCTTTAAGGATTCTTATAATTTCCAAATATATTTTTTAAACTTAATGATAAACATCAATTAATTCGCAAAACATTTTGCATACTCATCATTCAAAAATTAGTTTCATTATGCCTTACTGTGCACAATTATTCAATCTTAAATACAGATTATTCGATATTATTATAATATAATCCCGTAGAGTTTCTATGATTTTAAGACGATGCTTAAATTTCTAATCCCATTGGCTCTAATCAGCATAATCGTCTCTGCTGCAAATGCTCAACCGCCTACGATAATCTGAACCGACCCTGTTAACACTATGGATATAGCCTTGTCAAAGTACGGCCAATACGTGGCCTCAATATCGCCTTCGACAGATGAGATTCGATCTTATTCAAGAAGCAGTGGAACTCCGCTATGGACAAAGGATTTAGGAGAACCCCTTTACTCGGTTGCGATCTCAGCCAAACGAGATTGTGTAGTTGTATGCAGCACAGATCGTATTTATTTTTGGAAGAATGCTAGGTCTCTAACATTAAACCCATCCCCAACATGGAACAGCGTATGGATTGGTGTAATTTATATGGGGTGCCTTGATATCTCAGATGGTGGAAATTATGTAGTAGCCTGCGGTACAGGCCAATGTGTCTTCTACTGGGCTGGTGTGCACACACACACACACAAAAAAATAACGTAACGCATCTCATCTCATGTACGCAATTATCAAAAGGAAGATAGGAAGGGCTAATGGAGTAAACAGGAACCAGAATTTGCTTGCGATAAAAAATCTTTTAAGTCAAATCGAATAATCATAAAAGTTTTATTACTTGTCTTATTGATTGGGTGTATTCGCTTGAAGCATCATAGGCATATGGCCGTATTTCTGGCAATCCTTTTATCGAGCATGTCCCTGGCGTACGT
The DNA here is from genome assembly GCA_964346435.1 of uncultured Candidatus Bathyarchaeia archaeon. Classification (GTDB taxonomy): domain Archaea; phylum Thermoproteota; class Bathyarchaeia; order 40CM-2-53-6; family RBG-13-38-9; genus JAOZGV01. The sequence goes on from CAYFUV010000051.1 coordinate 2,768, forward strand.
GCTGGCTGAGGTTCAACCAAGATTAATCTGGTCGAGAATATGGGACTCTGGAGATGATGATTATGGAATGGGCGTAGCCGTTGGCTCGGATATATACGTAGCTGGCACTAACGGTAGCATCCCTGATCGTAATGCATTCCTTTTGAAATACGATTCAGACGGGAATTTCAAGTGGTCGAGAACATGGGACTCGGGATATGATGATAATGCACATAGCGTGGCCGTAGGCTCGGATATATACGTATCTGGTATAACTCGACTTGATGCCTTCCTTTTGAAATACGATTCAGACGGGAATCTCAAGTGGTCTAGGACATGGGACTCTGGAGATGAAGAAGACACCGCCCACGTGGCTGTAGAATCGTATATTTATGTAGCTGTTGAAACTGAATCTGGAACTAATCCCGATGATATATTCCTCTTGAAGTATGATTCAGATGGGAATCTAATTTGGACTCAATTTTATGACTCAGGATACTATGATGGGGCACATGACGTGGCCGTTGGATCGGATATATATATTGCTGGTGATACCGATTTTGGAGACAATCCATACAATGCCCTTCTTTTGAGGTATTCCGATACTTCTCCAGTTGGAGGATATTATAAGCCTATTAACAAGCTCGCAATTTTAGCGCCTTACTTGGCCTTGGTTGGCCTTATCGGCGTGGCATCTGCGCTGGCTATAAGAAGATGGCGCAGAGATTAAATCCCTTTTTTTATCTTTAACGAACAATCATTTTCGGGGCTAGATGGAAAAAGATCGACCTAAACAGATTAGTGATTCAATGGCATGTCGGATTTCTTCAAGATTTTTTTCAAATAAGGGACTGGCTATTATCTCCCATAGAAATCTTCATCCAGATCAGCGGAATTCGAGTACCCTCTACTCTCCCAAAAACCTAGATAATCAACATCATCAGATAATTCGATCTCTGTTACCCATTTTATCCACTTATAGCCCCATTTGTTCTCTGCAACAAGCTGAAAAGGATAGCCTCTATCTGGTGGAAGAGTCAAACCATTCATCTTGTAGGCCAATATGATATCGTTATCCATTACATACTCGATAGGAAAGGAGGTAGTATATCCGTCGTACGCATGGAATATTACGACTTTTGTTTCCGGAAGAAGCTCGGCCTCGTTAATCAAGTCTTTGACTAACACTCCTTCCCAAAAAATAGTAACGCTCCAGCCCTCTACGCAATTTAATGTTACGACTTTTTCATAACGTTGATAGTTATCTATGACTTCATCGTATGAATATGACTTTGGGGAATTTATTAAACCGGTTATCTTCAGGCTATAGTTTTCAATATCGATGTATTGCGGGCCCCTTATTGAATTTTCTCTAAATGCGCTTATCGGTGAAAGTTTTTTACCCTCATATTCATTTATCTCGATAGATTCCAGCTCTATTGTTTCATCACTATTCCTCATTAACGATAAACCGTTTTTGGATACGAAAAAACCTGAAAGGATAACAAAAATTGCTATTAAACCGATGATTAGCTTTTTTTGTCCTTTAATACTATTTACCACACTCTTCATTTTCATTCCGATTAATAATAAATTATAACGGCGTTATAAATATTTTTGTAATGAAAATAGATTTAAGATATTCGTTCATGTTCTATTGATCCTTGATTTTAAAGGATTAAGATTGGCACGCTCGCGCGTTCAACGAATTTTTTATATTCAACTCGTCAAGGTATGCGAGAAAATGATCTACACAAAAATCTTGCGCTATACTTACAATGTCTATGACTACCTCCAAATTCAATGGTTCCACGAAAATATCTTGGACACCCGTCATATCTTTGATCTCGCCATTATGTGCTTTTTTATGACAAGGTTTATTATTCGAGTAAGAGCTTAATTTTTGCCCAATCCAAGAAGGATTCAGGATATGCAAAAATTCCTAAGAGATAACCGAGTGTGACATTCATCCATGGCAAGATCTTCTAAAAAAGCGTTGGTAGCTGGTGGTGCTGGATTCATCGGTAGCCATTTAGTCGATAAGTTGATGAGTGAAGGATTTGAGGTTAGCATCCTGGACAATCTCTTCAATGCTACAAAAGATAATCTAAAGGAGCATTTTGCTAGTAAAAATTTCCATTTTATCAAGGGAGATGTCTTGAATTTTGAACTGATTAAGCGATTATCCAGAGATATGGACGTTGTATTTCATGAGGCAGCAATTGGTGATGTCCCTTTTTCAATAAAGGACCCTGTATTAGTGACCAAAGTCAATTTAAAAGGTACATTAAATCTCCTTAACGCCTGCTTGGATACAGATGTTAAACGATTTATCTACGCCTCTTCATGCTCGGTTTATGGGAATCGAAAAAATTCTCCACAATGTGAGGATATGTTACTATCACCAATTTCCCCTTATGCGGTTACAAAGCTTGCATCTGAAAAATACTGCTCAACTTTCCATGAAATATATGGGTTAGAAACAGTTTCGCTACGTTTTTTTAATGTTTATGGCTCTAGGCAAAAGCCCGGGCCATATAGCAAAGTGATAACCGCATTCGTAGATCGGTTGTTGAAAGAAAAACCACCAGTAATTTATGGAGATGGAGAGCAAACAAGGGATTTTGTGCACGTTAGGGATGTTGTTGAAGCACATATGCTTGCATTCAAAATCAAGAACGCTGCAGGTAAGTCTTTTAACATAGGTTCCGGAAGGAGCATTAATATAAATAGACTAGCTGAGATTCTGATAAGGATCCTCGATAAAACTAATTTGAAGCCAATTCACTCGGATTCTGGGCTTGGAGATATTAGATTTAGCTGCGCAGACATTAGTCTGGCGGAAAAAATTTTGGGCTATAAGCCGACAATTGACCTCGAGGAAGGTTTAGAGGAGCTAGTAACTTGGCACAGAAAAAATTCTCCAGATGAATAATGAATTAGGTATTTAGACGCTTTTTTACTTTTTCAGAATGCTTTTATTAATTATCGCTTATGTTTATGGATTTAAAACGCATAAAAATTCAAGAACTATAGCGTGCGCCAAACATCTAAGTGAAAGATAAATCCAAACGTGATAAGATTGTGAATTTTGTGTGCTTATCGAATATTATATCTTTAGCAAGGCTCATAAAATTAGGAAATAACTTCTTCTATTTTTGTATATCATACATTTTTTCCAGTTAGGATCCAATGCCCAGTTTGTTTTTATCGAATTTATTCATGTTCTTATTTCTTCATAGTTATCATACCTGTTATAGATACTTTGTAAAGATTACGTTCTTGATTTATGGGTCAATAAAGCCTCTTTAAAGGCAGATTGATCGAGTAGTTCGAGGTAGCTAAATTTTCTAATATGGACCGCCAGGAGATTTAAATCAACATTAAGACTCACTCCGAAATCACCATCTCATCATCTAAAATTCGTGGATTGCATCCCAGGTAATGGAAAAGGTGACGGCTC
>CAYFUV010000052.1:0-11018 GCA_964346435.1 uncultured Candidatus Bathyarchaeia archaeon
AATTAAGTAACTAAAAGCTTTCGCACATGTACCATTATAAAAAGAAAAAAATAAAAAAATTATTTTTTCAATTTTTCGCGCAGTACTTTATCCACGTCGTCAAGTCCTAGGTCTTTTAAGGTTTTGGATTTTGGGATTCCTTTTACATCCCATCCAACAGCCTCGTAGTATTCGTCCCGCATCTCCTTGAATACTTTTGGGTTTATGCTTTCCCCTTTATTAGGGCCGCTTGGGAGAGGCTCATAGAATCTTGGGGGATTCTCGTCGTCATCAAACGGTTGCCATTTGATGTCAGGTCCGCCAATTAGAAGCAATGCTCTCTGTATATGGATGGCCGAAGGCGCCAGTCGGCTATACCATTCCTTTTCCGTTATTCCCCAACCTGTGACTGCATTCAAGAATTCCCATGTTAGACCCTTCCTGAGTGAGAAAACGTTGAACCAGCAATAGACTCCAGAATCGTGTAGAAGAGTATTGAGTTCGCTATTATCGTGGTCAAGTGGTAATGCTGCTACTGAAGTGTGGTCACCTCCCTGAACAGAACAAGCATAAGAGATATCCTGTGGAAAGTCGAGATGGCTTCTTATGCCGTGTGCGCCACACGCGATCGCTTTCCCATGAACTGCATACTTCATGAGATCGACTTTTTTCTTTTTTCCCAATTCAATTGCTGCCCTATAGGTTCCCTCAGCAAGTATATCGCCAATTCCTTCTCTATAAGCGATCTTTTCAGCAAGATCCGCAAAAGCTTTTGCATCTCCCCATTTCAACTCAATTCCATCTAGGTCTTCCTTCGTAAGAATCTCTCGCTGATAGAGCTCTCCTGCGAAACCTAAAATATTTCCGCCCTGAATGCCGCATATTCCTAAATCATCAATTCGGCTAGATGTAAATACCACCTCCTCTGGCGTGAAAAGGCCAAGATTAGGACCTAAGTAAGCTTGGAGTTCATAGTCAGGATTATCGTCGATTGCGCCTTTAAATGGCCCAGTTCTGCACATCGCGATTTTATAGCATGTCGTTGGGCATCCAAAATCCCCCCAATATCTCTTTATCCATACTCGTTGTTCGAATCTATCGGCTCCAAAACTACGCTCATCGTGCCATTCCTCCTGCCAATTCCTAATGGGCTCTGAGCTGGTACGGGCGCCACAATCATATCCGATATATCCAGTTCCCCATCTTCTGAACGCATCATTATCCATAAGGTCTTGACAAGCTGTCTCAATCAATTCAGCAGTCTTTCCTGGATTGGATACTTCAGGCAAAGGCCCTGAACCTTTTACAACGATTGCTTTCAAGTTCTTTGAACCCATGACGCCGCCATATCCACCATAGCCCGCTGCATGCGTCCATTTGCCCGATACGACAGCCATTCTCGATTTCTTCTCTCCAGCAGGGCCGATATATAGGACATCTGGATTCTTCCACTCTCCATAATCTGGTCTCCTTTTGAATAGCTCCGCTCTTCCTTCTTTGACCAAGGTATTAAGCGTTTCTTTTCCTTCTTTACCCCATAAGTGGCCCGCACTCTTCAGTTCGATCTCTGAATCGAAAACGAATAAGTAGGTTGGATTTGGTGCTTTTCCAGTGAATATCAGTCCATCCCATCCTGCACACCTCAACTCAATTCCGATTTCCCCGGCTATGGTTGAACCGACAATACCATTGCTCTGAGGCGACTTTCCCGAGATACAAATTCTCCCTCCCGGGAAGTAGCCTGTCAAAGGTCCTGGAAGAGCAAGGAGAATATTCTCAGGGCCCAATGGATCGATCGAATCCCAATTAGAGCCCAAGCGATCCCAGAGGATCTTGGTGGCTAATCCTCTTCCTCCGAGATAGGTTCTCAGAACATCATCATCGAAGGTGATAGTTTTTGTATTTCCAGTATCCAGATCGATCTCGAGAAACTTCCCAGCATAACCTCTCATTCTAAACCATCTCCTCTCCAACTTCTCCATATAAGAGTGTCACGAAATCTTTCACCATTTCTTCTGGCTTTCTTGCATAAAGTTTCTTATTGAAATATTCGTTACCCATAGGGGTCTTGGAGGTCGTCCAGAGTGCCCCCCATCTACCATCCTGACATACCTTTACACATTTTGGGTCACCATCGCAAAGATCGCATATGACCGCTTTTTTAGTTTCGGGATGGAGGAAAGGGATTCTTCCTGGACAAGCATCTATGCATAGCTTACAACTTGTGCATTTTTCACTATTTACGATTATCGCGCCTGTTTTTTCATTTACTGAGAGGGCGTCGACTGGGCATGAGTCAATGCATGGGTGATCATCACATTGAGAACAGAAATGGGGGATCTCAGCTCCTGGAATAAACATATAAATTCTAATCCTAGAGGCATCTGGCCAGATCCTCTTCTCATGGTGAAGAGAACACGCAATTTCGCATCTTCTACAGCCACTGCATCTGGCAAAATCTCTAGCGATCCAAATTGGTTTCGTTTCAGACAACATCATACACCTTTCAAATAAAATACAGACAAAGATATCTGGTTTAAATTTTATTTAAAAATTCTGCATTACGCTTGTAATTTTTAGATAGCACAAACCAATCAAATTTAAATAGGCGTCAGCGTCTAACCTATCCACCAGCCCCCATTCACATCTATCGTCTGACCTGTTACGAATTCGTTTTCTGCAAGGAAGAGAATAGCTTTGGCTACGTCAATCGAACAGCCCAACCTTGCTACAGGGATTTGTGCGATTAATGCCTGTTTCTTTTCATCGCTGAATGTTGCTATTGATCCAGCGTCCCCTATTAACGAGGGCGTCACAGCATTTACCAAAATATTATGCGGAGCCAATTCTTTTGCCAAATAGTGAGTTAATCCAAGCTGGCCCGCCTTCGAAGACGCATAGTGTGGCCCTAGTATCCCCCCATTTCTCGCGGCTACTGATGAAATGATTATTATCTTGCCACTGCCCTGCTTTTTCATGATTGGAACTGCAGCCTTAGAGCATAGAAATGAACTTTTAAGGTTGACATCGATGGTTCGATCCCAGATATCTTCACTTAATTCTTCAATTTTATATGTCGATTGGATCGCCGCGTTATTTACCAAAACATCAATACGACCAAACTTCTCCATAGCTTTCCTGAACAATTCTTCAACCTGCTTGGAATCTGAAACGTCTGCTTGAACAACGATTTCTTTTCTACCCGCTTCACGAACATCCTTCGCAGCATCGTTCGCACCATTGCTGTCGGTATTATAATTAATGATTACGTCATAACCATTCTTAGCAAAGTGCTTTGCAGTAACTTTTCCTATGCCTTTACTAGCTCCTGTTATCAACACCGCTTTCGGGTCATTCATTTATCCTCAACTCCTTTTGAATTTCCTTTATCACAATAAATACAGTTTTGTACTGTATTTTCAATATATATTATATTCCCTGAAAATCAATAAGGTTGACTTGATTAGATCACATTATGTCGTTTGTTCTTCCATTTCTGAACTATTTTCTCTTATAGAACCTTAACGCGTGCGCTCTAAATGATGAATATAATCAGAAAAGCGCATATGCGATAAACGTAGCATGTTTATTATTTATATTCAAGCCACCGGTTATTGAAAATATGTGAAACCTTCAAAATGAAAATAGGTAATTACGAGTTTGATGGACCTTTTTTTTCTATTCCTTCGCTTGAAGATCGCCCAGGTGTTTATGCCATACTATGTGTAAAGGACGGAAAATTTGACTTAATAGATGTTGGCGAAGCCCGCACAGTTAAAACGGGTGTCCAAAAAAACAAAAGAAAAGAGTGCTGGACGAGGAAGGCTCTCGATGGCATATTAAAATTTGCGGCATATTATGCGCCAGACACTAAGCAATCGGATAGAAGTAAAATAGTACAAAAATTGCGGGAAGAATACAAACCCCCCTGTGGAAAAAAAATTAAGCGAAAAAAAGAAAAAGCTTGAGCATATAACTCGGAACGCCTCAAAATTGTTTTCTATAGTCGGCGCTTTAAATAAGAAAGGAAACGATGTAGCGAAAATAATCATCGATATGATGGAAGCAACGATTTTTAGAGGCCTATATGATCTTGGAATATATATAGGAAATGCGTTATCGTGCCCCGACTCTCTAGAAAAGATTGATACGAATAGAGTCAAGGGAAATATCGGAGTTGGCTTGGCTAGATTCGAAATTGGCAATGGCGATGAAAAAATACAACCTATAAGAGGCCGTAATGGTGCCTTCATTGTCTTAGAGGGCAAAATATATAATTATCGAAATCTGAACCAAAAATTAGCTAAATACAAAATTATTTCTTCCACTGATGCCGAAGTTGTTTTACATATTTTTGAGGATTTCATGAAAAATCACGGTTTAATTGAGGCTATACGCAAGACTATGTATTGTCTAGATGGTGATTACGTCTTCGTCATTGCAATAGATGACAAGCTAATAGTATCTAGAGATCCTGTAGGTATCAAGCCAATGTTTTTAGCCGAGAACGAACAATTAGTCGCCTTTTCTTCAGAACGAAAAGCTCTATGGAAGATAGGACCTCTGAATAACATTCGCCCCTTATTGCCCGGAAATTTCGCAATAATTGACAGTCAGAACCTTAGGATCTATAGAGGCTATATCCTTGAGAAAAGATCGCTCACCCAAATCGATTTTGTGAATTACAGAGATGAATTACTTGACCTGCTCATTAAATCTGTAAGAAAAAGGATCGAAAATAAAAAATTTGGGATTCTATACTCTGGAGGCTTGGATAGCTATCTGGTAGCTGAAATTGCAGACTCTCTAGAAGCAGATTTTGAACTCTTTTGTTCTGGATTTGTTGGCTCTAGAGATATTCAAAATGCAATAGATGGAGCTGAAAAAATCGGTCTTCCAATTAATGTTTATGAACTGGATATTGATGAAGTTAGAGAGTATCTGCCAGAGGTTTTATTCGCAATTGAAGAACCAGATCCTCTTAATCTCAGTATTGCGATTCCACTATTCTTTTCGACTAGACTTGCTAGAAAGAAATCTCTTCAAATTATGCTATCGGGTCAAGGAAGCGACGAGCTCTTTGGAGGTTACTCGAAATACGAGAGAGTAGTAAGGCTTTGGGGGTATGAGAAACTCCATGAACGATTGTGGGAAGACATTATGGACATTGCTCAAAAAAATTTGCAAAGGGATTATGCTGCTAGCATGGCAAATACTGTAGAAATGCGATTGCCATTTCTTGACTTGGAAATCATAAGATATGCGATGGGAATTCCTCCTGAGTATAAGATCAAAAGAAATAACTCGAAATTTATTCGAAAATACATTCTCCGTTCAGTGGCAAAAAGACTAAACATTCCAAAGGAAGTAGTCAATCGTCAAAAAACTGCTATACAATATGGATCTGGTAGTTGGAAAGCGCTAAAAATCCTAGCTCAAAAGGAAGGATTCTCAAGACAATTGGCTAAGAAACATGGATATAAGAATAATTTACAGATGTTCGTTGAGAACGAATTCAATGAAAGCATATCGAAATTACTAGTGCGCTCGAAAAAATAGTATGGCGTGCGATCCCTGCCTCTTAGTACGCACAAACTTAAGATTCCAATATTTTAAATACTATTAAGGATATTTGGATTCTGAAGAAAATTTGTCATGGATTTCTAAGATTCTCGAGAAAAAAGTATTAGATGAGGTTGGAAAACAACTTAATATTGAGATTTCTAGAGATGGAAAGGTCGAGCTTAAACCGCGTAAGCAATGCCAATTCTGTAAGGCTACAATACCTGAGAAGGTAACTTTTTGCCCTGAATGTAATAGATGCCTTGAATAGAATGCGAGCAAATTTCGCAGTATGCGATCTGGTTAAAAAAAAGGGAAGAAGGGAATATTTTTCGAGATTGAAGCTATAGCGATGCAGGATCGCAAAGGTTCTCATCGTTCGCTGCTACTCGGCCGCATACTTTGCAGATAAATTTCGGATCCTTGATTATATCTCTTACCTCATCAATGTTGTATTTATCCGACCAAATTTTACATAAGTGCTTTTCATGTCCAGGATGTGGAAACTCCAATGCTTTAACACTCCTTTTTCTATTTTAAAGATATGCTCTATTTATAAAAAAATCTTTAGGATGCCAAGATTCATTCAGCTTGTCAGGTCTTTCAAGCGAGTTTTAATTAACTAGAAACAAAGATCTTTTTATATCACGTAGCAAAAAATAAAAGAGGATGACCTATGGAAAAATACAAGTGTACAATTTGCCAGTATGTCTACGACCCTGTCAAAGGTGACCCAGGTTCAGGAACAAAGCCAGGCACTCCATTTGATGAATTACCTGATGATTGGGTTTGTCCTGTGTGTGGTGCAGTTAAAGACTTATTTGAGAAGATAGATTAAACCCAATTTCATAAAAAATATACAAAGAATTCGATTTTTTCTTTCTTAAAAGGCATTTCATCATACGCTCGCGCTAGTTCGCGCGCCAGTTAATCACTTTTTTTAGTGCGCTCTCGCGAAAATCACTTGAGTTTAAACTTCCCGCAGTAGTAATCTTCTTTAACCTTCTGTTTGATTATAGAGCAATTTGGGACGCCTTTACGAATTCGGAAGAAGGTACAATTTTTACAGACCTTTTCAACATCCATTCATTAACAACTCCATAATGTACCAAAATTGTAGATCCATTATTAGAATAATGGGAAATCATATTAAAATAATTGACTAGCACGCTCGAAATTACCGCAGATATAGAAGAATTACTCTAACTTACCAATAGGTAACTTTATATGTTACTGTTTAGTAATTCAACTGGAGTGGCATAATGAATGTCATTTGAAAAATTTTCTAAATTTTTTAAATTGGAGGATTCGCCTGATGCTAAATTTGATAATGGAAGCGATCTTTCCGATACGAGGTTAGATATGGAAAGTTATGGAGATCTCAAGTTTAATCTGGAAAACGCAAAAAATTTTCAGGAGATTTTCAAAATTGTCAAAAAATCAGTCAAGAAGGTTTTGGGAAGAGAGCGGGCTGGTTTGATGTTAGTTTTAGCCGATTTACCGTTACATGTTGGCGCTTTTCATGGCATCGGATCCAATTCTATAGTTATGAACCGTCGTTTGCTTGAAGCGGTAGAGGAAAGAAATGGAACAAAACTTGAGATAAATTCTTACATTTTTATGATTTTGCTACATGAATACCTTCATAGTCTTGGATGTGTAGATGAACGAGTAACTAAGCGGTTAGTTTACGAGATATCTATTGAAGTTTTCGGGGAAGGCCACCCGGCAACAAAGATGGCTATCGATGGTCTAGCTAAGCTTGTTAATAATCCTTCAGCTCGATCCCTTCAGAACGGGCGGTACCCTGAGATCGTAAAGGAATTTGACCCCTCATACAAATCCTACATACATTGATCATTAGTTGCAGCGCTTGCTAGGCCTCTCACCATATTTAAATTGCCTACATCATCTCGTCTCGAATCGATAGGCGTTTCAAGTATTATAGGCAGCCTTTTAATGATTGGATTGGCTAGTATGGCGCTAAACCCTTTTACTCCAATTCTTCCCAATCCAATGTGCTCATGGCGGTCTAATTTTGAGGCAAGCCCCCTCTTTGAGTCATTCAAATGAATTACTTTAACTCTTTCAATTCCTACATTATCATCCAATTCGTCGAGAGTTTCTGACACTGCATTCGCAGTTTTCAAATCGTAACCTGCGGCGTATGCATGGCAAGTATCAAAGCATGTTCCAACTCTATGTTGGTGTTCAATTCTATCTATTATTTCTGCGATATTTTCAAATCTCGTACCCATGCTGTTCCTAGAACCTGCCGTATTTTCCAATAACAACATAACATCTCCATCGATTTCTCTGAGGGCTTCATTTATTGCATCGATTATTCGAATCATTCCATTTCTTATTCCAGTACCAAGATGACTCCCAAGATGCGTCACTAAGAGAGGAATCTTCAACATTCGACATCTCCTCAGCTCTAGTTTCAAAGACTCTTTTGATTTTTTATATACGCCTCCTTTTGAAGATGCAAGATTTGGTAAGTAGGGCATGTGAGCTATCACGGGATTAATATTAGCATCCTTTACTTTTGTAACGAAGCGTTCTACCTGATCGGAATAAAGCGTTGCAAGCCCCCACCCTCTAGGATTACGGGTGAAGATCTGAAAAGTGTTACATCCAATCTCCAAAGCTCGATCAATAGACAGGTCAATCGATCCTGAGATTGAAATATGGGCCCCTAACCTCAATAATATCGCCTCCCCAGAGGTTTCGGAAATTTGTTCGCGCTTATATTACTGATGCGCACTATTGTTTTTATATTTTCGAGAGTATTACTGAAATCAGTTAGAGGCTATGAAAATGAGGGCACCTCCAGAAAGATTAGGCTCATTTTATTTAGGTGCTGAATACGACTTATTCGAGGAAGAATTGAAGCCACGACGAATAGATGTAAATGTGCATTTGATGGCCTTGGCATGGTTGCCTTTCTGGCTTATTTATTATAAGGAGGGAAAAATTCTCCGCACGATTAACATTAGGGCATACCCCGATTCAAAAGTCATTTAGGCCATTTGGCTAATTTTTTAGAGAGCGCATTTCTAATAATTTTGATTGCACAAAGATTACACGGATTATTTTCTCTCTGGTTCCACAATAACTGCGGTCCCTGTTGCAGATATCACTGTAACTCCAGCCTTCAAGCCTAGGTCAGATGTTTCAAGGTCCAATCCTACCACCGCATTTGCACCCATCTCGATTGCCTTTTCTCCCAATCGATCTATCGCTTCAAATCTTGCCTTCTCGAGTTCTTTTGTAAAGGCGGTCACTTCTCCGCCCAGCATTGTCTGTATGCTAGCTACGAACTTTCCTAATACGCCTCTTGTACGTGGAGTCAGTCCGGTTACCACTCCTAATACTTTCATAATTTTGTACCCTGGAATTGTTGGTGTTGTAACCATCAGAATATTTTCTTTATCCATTGATGACCCACAGTAAGGACAGAAAATAGCTTTTCCTCTAATTAAGGCTTCTCATTATATTGATATTGGATACTTCCCATACTTTCTCCCAGCCTCTACCATTGCCAAATAATTTTCGAGCTTGCCTCCGCCATACCAAGAGTTACTGGATGAAAGTATGTGACCTCCTCCTGGAGAAGCGTTTCTTATTACTTGCTTGGTTTCTTCTATAATCTCTTCTACGCTTTTAGTTGCCAAGTTATCGACTGAGACATTACCGTAGAGTATTAGTCTATCCCCGTATTTCCTCTTAACCTCGGCGATATCGACTCCTGCACTAGGATCTAATGAGTGTAAACCATCGACTTTAGCTACGTTTATCAGATCGTCCAATAAGGGGGTCACGAATCCGTCAGTATGTTTGATGAATTTGATATCAAATTTATGTGCGGTCTCAACTTGTTTCCTCATGGCTTCGTAAATGCCAAGGCTCCTGAATTTTGCTGGCGGGAGCATAGGACCTTTGACCTCACATAGATCTCCTCCTAAAATTATGATATCGAGATTATGTTCAGCCAAAATTTTAATCAACGCAATATTGAAATCGGCCATTTTGTCGATAAACTTCTTAATTATTGATGGATTCGTGTGCATCCAATATACGAATTTAACAGGAGTCAATGCCTCCCAGACATGGGCAAATGGTTCACGTATATGAACACCTAATGCCATCTCGCCATTATTGAGCTCACTCAAATGTTTTAATCCATAATCTCTTCCAGGAGCGAGAGGGTTCGGGAATTCAGTATCAATAAAACGAGCAACATCATCTTCTGATTTAAATACCGTGCCCGTAGGAGTGTACGCTTTTGCAGATTTGTCGTACGAATAAATCTTCCCTATCTCGTCCACAACTTGGCCGCTTGGTAATTCTTTCAGTCTGTAATTGTTGGGTAAAGATGTGGATATACAACAGACCGCATCGAAACCTATCTTCTCATACGTTCTATGAGTGATTTCGTAAAGAGCCCTCTCCTCTTTTCTATCGGAGACTAGGGCTGATTGAGGGGAGTATAAGATCTCTTTTTTAATGCCAAGTACTTTCTCCATTATGCTAAGATCTACAAATAACTCGCCAATTGGTACTGTATCTGGCTCTTCAAAATTGATTGCCTTAAGCACTCTTTCCCTACTATTCATGATGCAGTTCTCCAATGAGTCCTTTTGCTACATCAATCGCCTCAAAAGCCTCTTTGCCATAACCATCCGCGCCAATTTTGTCTGCAAACTCCTTGGTTATTGGCCTTCCTCCGACCATGGACTTAACTTCAGGCAAATTTTCTCTTATCAATTGAACAGTTCTTGACATCTCCTCCATTCCGGCTGTAAGCAAGCAGGACATAGCTATAATATTCGGTTTTAATTTCGCAACATTCTCCAAAAACTTCTCTGGAGCTACATCTACGCCAACATCTATTACTTCGAAACCTTGCGTGGTCAACATGTTAATTACTAGATTCTTTCCAATGTCGTGAATGTCTCCCTTAACTGTGCCAATTACAACTTTGCCTAAGGGCTTTGCATCAGCTGCTTTGAGTAATGGTCTAACGATATTAATTAGTTCTGTAGCCATAAGCCCTGACATCACAAGATCGGAGAGAAAGTATTCTCCATTCTCATATTTCTCGCCTACTCCATCCAGCCCATCCTTAATGACATTCACTAGGCTAAGGGGCTCTATATTCAGATCTAAAGCCTTCTTCGTTAACTCTTTAACTTTTTCAGGCCCTTCAAGGTTAAGGAAACATTCTCTTATAGCTTTTAACACATCCGATTCTTCTATCATGGTCGAATCATTTTGAAATTATTTGTTAAGCTGTAATTTAAGAATTATATTCTTAAGCGCATATGCTAAGAATGGGGAAAGACTCAATAGAAACGGTATGGCAAACGTTTGTCTATCTAAAAAAATTGGATTTCTGGGATCCTTAATCCCTCTGATCCTGGTCTACTATCGCTCGACAGCAAATGCTATTTTGACATGCGCTTTATATTTTA
>CAYFUV010000053.1:0-3471 GCA_964346435.1 uncultured Candidatus Bathyarchaeia archaeon
AGGATGGGGCTTTTTCATCAAGATCTTTAAAACTCTTAAAATGGCCCATACTTTTTTCATCGGTTATTTGTGCATTATTTGTTTCTTATTACCCATACCTCTACTACCCAAAATTGGCCGGGGTTGATGCTCCTTGGTATTATTCCCAATTGACAGATATGACAGATTGGGAAAGCGCAATTAATATTTTGACAGGGAGTGGCGCGCCTAGAGGCGTATATTTACTGCTATTGTATCTACTAAAAATGTCTACTGGATTGTCCGCTGAAACAATAGTAAAAATAGGTCCAGTATTGCCTGCTTCTTTTTTTGCTTTGACGACTTATTTATTCGTAATCATAGGAATCAAAGAACAACGTATCGCTCTATTATCCTCTTTTCTTGCTGCGTTCTCAATAAATACCACAGTTGGAGTATTCACCGCAACTTTCGCTAATTGGCTGTCTCTCTCATGGGCAATCCTTCTTTTTACAATTATTCTTTATTCGCCAAACAAAGGGCTTAGATTTTCAGTCCCTTTGGCATTCTTGCTCAATTGTCTTGTATTGGTGACTCATCCTTGGACATGGGTTTTTCTGATGGGTATTTTAGTAGCATATGAGATCATAACGATACTATTGAGGATTCTAGCAAGAGGCAAAATGAAATTCGGGAATGATTTTCAGACTATTCTTGTGATCTTATCTATCAACGCCGTGATCGCGCTTGGCGTTTTTATACTTTTGCCAAATAGCGAGTTCATCATAATGTATAAAGTAGTCACACGATCTATAGGCCTTGAGAATTTATCATCACTTCTATCAACATTGAATTTCACAATAAGATTTTATGTTGGAGGATTCTTCGGAAATCCGATCATCTACATTTTTGCAGTATTAGGCACTTTTATGTTAAATGATTTTAAAAATGAGTTCAATAGACTGATCGTATCAATTCTACTTCCAGCTTCTCTTTTGGGTTTCCTTGTTGAATCATTTTGGCAATGGAGAATTCTGTACATGGTTCCATATCATATCTTGGCAGCTTTGGGTTTCGCATTTATCATTAATATACTCAAGAGAGCATCGCAGAGCCCTGAAGGGCAGAGCAATGATGGGAGGAATCTTCTCAGGCTTCTACCAGCAATCCTGATATTGCTACTGGTTCTATCTCAATTCAATTATGCCTTGAGATGTATGAACTATATCATCCAGACATAAAATGATCAATTATTTGATACGGCATCCTTTATAGAGCAGGTCTTATTTTTTCCCTTTCTTGGATTTACTCTCCAAAATTGCCAAATACTGCACTATTTCAACGACTTTTTTATTCAAATCACTAATTTTCTGATAAACCATAAAGGTGAATATGAAAAGAAAAATTATCGAAAATGTTGTTACGAAATGTATTGGCAAAGCCATGCCCAAATAAGTAACTGCGAACATAAATGTGCTCGGAAAAATTCCGGTTACGAATAAAATTGCCCATAAAATCTCCCAAAATATTAGAGCGCGCAGCCTAATTTTTTTTTGGGCATATTGTCTGAAAGTCAAGATGATAAGAACTAGAGCCACAACAGCTGCAATAACTCCATAAGGCTCAATCAGAGGTTTCAATGTTTATAACCACTCGATGAAGAGTCAAGCTCGTAAATAGTTCTAGCTATTTTTCACGTTTAAGTTTTAAGACCCTCATGAATATCTTTAGACCGTCTGTAAATCCTGTTCCCCTGTTTCTCTCTTTCAAATATATAGTTCTTATTGGTACTTCAATATAATTGAATTCAGAATTCATAATACGCATAGATAATTCTGATGCCCAAGAATAGTCGGTTGATTCGTGCAAAATTGATTCCAAAACTTTTCGTGAATAAGCCCTGAAACCACATTGAGAATCGGTGATTTTTTTTCCACTAAATGTAGAAGTCGTAAACGAGAGAAATTTGTTTCCCATCCTCTTATAAAAAGGCATATTTTCAAAATTTCCTAAAAATCGAGATCCCAAAACAGCGTCGATTTTTCCAATTGTTAAGGGACCAAGGAATTGAGGAATATCATTGGGATCATGCTGTCCATCGCCATCGATCGTTACGACTATATTTGCTCCTTTATTCAAAGCAATTTTAAAACCTGTAGAAAGGGCTGCGCCCACACCCAAGGTCACCAAATGTTGTACAACAAGAGCACCTGCTCCTAAGGCAGTATCGCCTGTCTTATCTTGGCTGCCGTCATCAACGACGATAACCATATCACAATATTTGTAGGCTCCCAATGTAACTTTCTTGATAGTTTTTTCTTCATTGAAGCTAGGTATCACACATGCGGTTTTCAACGTTCCACACAGCTTTTAAAATAAGTGTTTCATTTATTGAGGTTTTTTTCCTAAGAATTTTTCAACAGCTTCATTATCTAGTTTTTCATATCGTTCAATTGATCCAACATCATACCAAAATGAATCATGGAAATATGCATGCACATGTTCTCCTTTGTCTATAAGATGTGGAATCAAATCATTCATTATATCCAAACTCTTCTTTTTTTCTGACAAATCTTTCAGATCTTTCAGAACGTTCCCATTTACAACTAAAACGCCGATAGTAATTGGCAAATCTAGCGAGGGTTTTTCGACAAGCCCTACAACACGATCATTTTCAATACTAACGACGCCGACACGGACTCTATACTTCTTTGCGATAGCCAATGTGGCAGTAGCCTTAAAATCAAAATGCTCCTGATACATTTTTGAGATTCTAATATTTGAAAGGATGTCTCCATAATATATCAACAGCTTTTCTTTTTTTGATATTTTCCCGGCCAGATAAGCTTCTATTAGAGCATTTCCTGTCCCACTAACGCCTGGCTTATCTTTCATATAATCAATTTTTACTCCAAATCTTTCACCATTCTCAAAATAATTAATGATCTGCTCAGCTTTATAGCCAACTAAAAGCAATATTTCCTGGATTCCGTTTTTTACTAAAAGTTTTATTGTATACTCAAGCAAAGGTTTTTGAGACAGGCCGATTGGGATCATTACTTTTTGAAAGTAATAAGTTAGTGGTCTCAAGCGAGATCCTTCACCGCCACATAAAATTACGCCCTTCAATTTGCTTGAATCTGACAATATCCTTCTGACCTAATTATCTTATGTAATTAATTTATGAGCTGGATCAGAGTTATTAAATGCCATTTCACATGCCCTAAACATAATAGAACGTGCGATCAAGTATTAATTAGTCTGTCTAGTCGGTTTTTGATATTTTGCCAATTTGCCCTTAACAACTTTATTTGCCAAAGATGGGTCAGCCTTTCCATCTGTCATTTCCATTATTTTTCCTATTAAAAAATTCAAGGCCTTTTCATCCTTTAAAGCGTCTTCTACAGCATTCTTATATTTATCGAATACTTTATCCGCAAGTCCTTCGATAAGCTTGCGGGAATGGATTCTGATCAATTCCTTTTCCCGGATTATATCATCTGGCATTTTTCC